>CBFCZA010000316.1:0-3770 GCA_965602285.1 uncultured Curvivirga sp.
GACCTGTATTATCTGGTAATGGCCATGGCGCGAACGGCTCACATTACAAAATTGGAAAAGCCTATCAAATCAAAGGGAAGTGGTATTACCCTAAAGAAAATTATTCACATTCAGAACAAGGTATTGCATCTTGGTACGGTCCGAACTTTGATGGAAAATTGACGGCGAATGGAGCGATATTTGATATGAGTAAAGTATCAGCCGCCCATAAAACTTTACCTCTTCCTTCTATTGTTAGGGTTACAAATTTAGAAAATGGACGATCCTTAAAAGTTAAAGTGAATGATCGGGGACCATATGCCCATAATCGCATCATTGATATGTCTAAGAAAGCTGCTGAATTACTAGGGTTTATTAAGCAAGGCACTGCACTGGTTCGTGTTGAATTATTAGAAACTGAAAGTCGTATTCTTGCTGAATATATGAAAACAGGAAAAGTGAGAGAAGGGCAGCCACCAATTCCTACAGCGGCACCAACGGTTGCTATTGCTTCTGAGACACTAGAAGCGGAAGAGGGGGTTGAAGTCTCTAAACCTTCAACAGCCTTACATGATATAAATAAGGATGATTCTACAATTGCAACGTCAATAGAACGCGAACCCATTGAAGTTCCAGTATCAGATACAAAAGCTGAAAAGGTAAATTTATCATCTATACCCGGTATTTTCGTACAGGCGGGCGCTTTTTCACAATATGCGAACGCAGTAAAAACACAGGCTCATTTAAATTCTGTAGGTAATGTCATTATTCAACAGATCAATAAAGGTGATGCCCCTCTCTTTAGAGTTAGGGTTGGACCTATTGTCGATGTTGCTTCCGCTGATACTATTCAAACGGCCATCATGAACGCTGGATATGAAGATGCACGCATCATTGTTGAGGCTAAATAGTAACGATGGTACTTTTAAAGTCTATCCCGTATAAATCAGCCTTATTTTTGGCACAATTAGTTAATATTAAAAAATTGAAACATTCTGCGTCACTGCACATTTCCGGTATGATTATAGAAAGTCACTATTCGTCATGAAACGTCTATTAACACCATTACTATCCGTATTACTGGCTGTAATATTTACTCTTACTGCAACCGCACAGGATTTAGAAACATCAGCAAAACAAGTGTTTTTGCTTGATATGGATACAGGTACGGTTTTATTTGAGAAAAATGCCCATACCCGAATGTATCCTGCTTCTATGACTAAAATGATGACGGCTTATATGTTATTGGAACAAGTTAAAAATGGCTCTCTATCTCTTGATGATACATTTCCAGTAAGTCGTAAGGCGTGGAAAAAAGGCGGATCTAAAATGTTCGTCGAGGTTGGTAAACGTGTTCGCATTGAAGATTTATTACGTGGTATAATTATTCAATCTGGCAACGATGCTACAATCGTGGCTGCGGAAGGTTTGTCCGGAAGTGAAGATGCATTTGCACGTTCAATGACTGATAAAGCCAAAGAATTAGGGATGAAAAACAGCCAATTCAAAAATGCTAGTGGATGGCCACATCCTGATCACTATACAACTGCTTATGATTTAGCTCTTTTAGCCAAAAAAATAATGACCAATCTATCAGACTATTATCACATTTATTCTGAGGAGTATTTTACCTATAGCGGTATAAAACAACGCAATAGAAATCCTTTAATTCGTAATGGATTCGATGGTGCTGACGGACTTAAAACAGGCCATACGGAAGCATCTGGTTATGGTTTAACTAGTTCTGCTATTAGGGATGGAAGACGCCTTATTCTTGTTGCTAATGGTATGACATCATCAAATGAACGTAGTGTAGAAGCCGAACGTATTATGACTTGGGGCTATAGAGAATGGAAACGGTATGAACTTTTCCAAGCTAATCAAACAGTAGCAAAACTTCCTGTATGGCTTGGTAAAGAAGCTGAAGTTCCTATTATTGTAGCTAACTCAGTAGATGTAACTATGCGTCGTAAAAATAGAGATGGAATGCGTGTTAATTTACGTTATACGGAACCTGTAAAAGCTCCAATTCAAGAAGGAATGCAACTTGGGAGCCTTTATATTACCGCACCAGATATGGAACCCGTGACATTACCTTTATTAGCAGCAAAATCTATTGATCAATTGGGCCCGTTTGGTCGGTTATCTTCTGCTTTCACCTATCTTCTTTGGGGTGAAAACTAACCAAAGGTGATAATTACTGAAAGGTAATAGACAAATGTCTCAAATGCATGGCTGTTTCATCAGTTTTGAGGGTGGTGAAGGTTCTGGAAAATCAACTCAAATAAAATTATTAGCGGACATTCTAGGCTCTAATAAAATTGATGTTGTATTAACACGGGAACCTGGTGGATCTAAAGGTGCAGAAGAAATTCGTGAACTATTGGTCAAAGGTGAATCTGGTCGTTGGGATGGCATAACAGAATTACTTTTATTATATGCCGCACGCCGCGATCACGTTGAACGTATTATTAAACCGGCTATAAAAGCTGGTAAATGGGTTCTATGTGATAGATTTTCGGATTCAACCATGGCTTATCAAGGATATGGTTATGAATTAGGCCGTGAAAAAATTTTGAAGGTTCATGAAGCATCATTAGGAGAATTCCAACCCGACTTGACCATGATTATAGATATTCCAGTTGATATTGGATTAAAAAGAGCATTATCTAGACGTGACGGTGAGGATCGTTATGAATCGATGGATATTTCTTTTCATCAAAGAATGCGTAACGGCTATATTGATATAGCAAAAAGTGACCCAAGCCGTGTAAAGGTTGTTGATGGAGCTGGGACGATAAATCAAGTGAATGAAAGATTATATGCACAGCTCAAAACTTTTGCACCCGTTTTAGAAGTTTCATAACATGATGTTTGATGATGACACTGCACAGGATAGACCCACAATATTACCACCAAAAGAATCTTTAAATATCAAAGGTCAAGATGACGTTCAAAAGGTTCTATTGGATTCTTGGAATTCTGGACGAATGCATCATGCTTGGCTATTCACAGGACCAAAAGGTGTTGGCAAAGCAAGCTTAGGCTATCAACTAGCACGTTTTATTCTTGCCGGTGGTGGTGATGGCGGATTATTTGGCGATCAACCAGATAGCCTTCATTTATCAGCAGACCATCCAGTTTATAAAAGAATGCAAAGTGGCGGTCATAGTGATTTCTTTCATCTTGAAAAAGGAATGATTAATCCAAAGACAAAAAAAGTTGCAGAAAATGATATTCCTGTTTCATTAGCCAGAAAAGCGATTGATTTTATTCGTTTAACACCAGCAGAATCAGATTGGCGAGTCATTCTGGTTGATGCTGCAGATGATTTGAACCGAAATGCTTCAAACGCTCTATTAAAAATACTAGAAGAGCCACCTGCACGGGCTATTTTTATACTTATTTCTCATGCACCGGGCCGATTATTACCTACCATTCGTTCTAGATGTCGCAAAATTAATTTTAACATTCTAAGTGACGAAGTGATTTCAAAAATGCTTATGGGGCATTATGAAGATTTATCGAATGTGGATGCCCATGCAATTGCCCGATTATCGGAAGGAAGCCTTGGTAAGGCTATGGAACTGGTCGATAATGGTGGACTTGATTTATTTAAAATGGCTGTCTCTTTATTATCGCATCCGCAGAACCTTTCTTTATCAAAATTACATGCCCTTGCAGATACATTTGCACGAAAAGATGCTAAAGAAAGTTATGTTGTTTTTCGTGACTTGATTGATTGGTGGTTTAAAAGGCTCTTAAAAATTCATGCGGGTGATCACATGCCT
>CBFCZA010000317.1:0-3768 GCA_965602285.1 uncultured Curvivirga sp.
TGATCTTCAAGGCTTGCTTTCATATTCGCCATCTGACGTTGCATTGGCGTCATGGTGCCGCCAATTTTTTCACCTATACGACGCTTCATAGACTTCTTAGGGCGAATGATGCGCTTATCTTTCACATAAGCAGGCTTAAAGCTTTTTGTGGCAAAACCACGATCTTGAACCACCTTGCCAGCAACCAAAGGTGACACAAATGGCGCAATGCGTGGACGACTATCGTCTAGATCGAAAAAGATTTCTTCGGTTTCTTGCGTGTCTTCAATTGGAAAGAACATATCCAACAGAAAGCTTTGTGGTCGCCCAAGGCCTTCAACAACCCTATGCAACACTTTAATATCATTAATATCAGCCAATGTTTAAGCCCCCACGTTCGTTTTGAGGTAAATGTTAAGACCACGTAAGGCAGATTTTGTCGAACTTGCCGTATGACCCGCACCAAATGTCATCGCGTCTTGATTATATTCGCCTGACAAATAATAGATGGCCTCCACATCGCCTGCTGAAGCATCGACATCTTCTGCCAATACCGCAAATGGTGCTTCTGAACCATCAACAGCTGCGCTAAGAGAAAGATTTAGCTTCCCAGAAGCATCAATTTTTCCCAACAAAGAACCACGTTCAAGCACTTGGCCTGTGATAACAGTTCCCTTTTCTTGAACGACGGGAAAATCTCCCGCCTCCAAATTATCATGGACCAAGGCACCTTGATCCGTAAAACCTGATGCAGACATCAAATTTTCCTTTCACATAATTAAGGTTTTGAAAAAAATTAGCTCGCTAGAATTTCAGCAGCCAAAGCATCTTCTTCACTTTTATGGCTGCTACCTTCAGCACCCGTTCCAGTATCGATATCTTCAACAGAAGCCATCACCTGAGACAGACCACCCGTGTTAGATGCTTCAACAGGAGATGCAGCAAGCATAGCCTTTGCATCTTTCACAGACATATCCGTATTCATGGCGATATGGTTTGCTTGCGATTGCCGATCTTTGGCTTCGCTACAAGACATGATCGCGCTCATACGTTTGCGCTCTGCCTGTTGGCCTTTTGCATAAGACGACGCAGAAGAAGCAGATTTAGAGGCTGTTTTTTCCTCATCCTCTTCCTCTTCTTCGTCTTCGCCATCTTCCCCTTCTGCAGAAGAAGCAGATGTATCATCTTCCTCTTCTTCATCAGGGCCATTTTTCTTTTCGTCATCTTCAGCGGCTTGGGCTGTTGCTGACTTTCCACTTCGCGTAGCCATTTGCGTCTCCGTTTGTTGTGAAGTTACAGATTGAAGGGGCCCCGCTTGTACCGTTTCCCCTGTGGTTTCACCGGCGACTTCTGCCGCCAGAGCTAAAAAGGCTTGATCAGCAGTAGAAATGCCATCTGCTAAGCCTAGTTCAATTGATTTTGTAGGACCAAACACACCTGCTTCTGTGGCGCGGACGTCTTGATCATTCATGTTTCGATTTTCAGCCACTTTTTCCACAAAGAGGTCATAGCAATCGTTAATGGACGCTTGTATCAATGAGAATGCCTCCTCATCCAAAGGCTCGTAAGGATTACCCAATGCCTTTAAGGCACCAGCCTTGATGATGGTTGGCTTCACACCTTCTTTCGAAAGATATTTTGAATGATCCATATGCAATGTAATCACACCGATAGAACCAACATCCGCTGTTTGAGTAATAAGAACGTTGCTGCAAGCTGAGGCGATCGCATAAGCAGCTGAACAAGCACGATCTTCGATGATAGCCCAAACAGGTTTTATTTTTGCAAGAGCCGCCACTTGGTCAACAAGGTCAAAGCAACCAGAAACAGTCCCACCAGAACTATCAATATTCATAAGCACAGCTTGTACATCAGGATCATGCATCGCCGATTGAATTTTTGTCGAAATTCCTTGATAGGCCGTACTTCCAGAAGACGGATTTAATCCGCCCCGATGGATCAACGTGCCATGCACTTTAATGGGCATGATACCACCTGACATATCAGTGATTTCATTCGCACGGATATAAGATTGCGATGCTGTTTTTTGACTTAATTCAAGTAAAGAATCTGCACGTAAAATATCAAGCGCATCCGCATCTTGATAACGACCTTCTCCATCCGGTAAAAGTTCTGATATACCAACCGCACCAATTCGCTCTCGTACAGCGGAAAAGATAATTTGGGCCTTTTCAGGCTGAATCATCAAAGGTTGGTTAAACATCATAGCCATAAGATGAGGATAGCTTAATCGATTAGGCATCTTTCTCCCTTTCAAGCACACGCATCACGTTGCTTTGCTCGTAGCTTCAAGCTTTCCATTCTGGATTCATAACTAGAAATTTTTGTAGAAAATGAAGATGCCCGACCATATCGACGTGTTGTCGATTGGCCTTCATCATCAACTTCTGTTTCTTCATAAACCGTTGGCTCTACAACTGCTAAACCACGTTTTAAACGTTCGTTTTTCTCTATTTCTTGCTGATCAAGAATGTCTTCATAATCTTGACCTGTCATTTCCGCCGCCTCATCACGAAGGGTAGAAAATCCATTTTCAATACGTAAAGAAGCCGCCGTTGCATCCTTCACAGGGTCAACGCTGTTACGACCTGGTCCCAACCAATTACATCGGGTAAGGGCCGCAAGGTCACGATAGTAATCACAACCGTTAGGTAACGTGATTAAACCTTTATCAACAGCCTCTTCCAACCATAGGACAAAAACAGGCGTACAAAATTGAGACGCAAAAAAGAAACGACGTGCAGTTAAGGTCTTCCATACCTCTAACAAGGCAGCGCGTGCAGATGAATAATTGACACCCGACCAGTTATTAGAAACTTGTTCAAAGGTTAACCCCATCGCTGCAGCTAATTGACGCAAACCAAGATCAACGAACTTCTCAGACCCAGCATTCGGGCGATTCACCGTTGAGAAATTAAACTTCTCGCCGGGAACAAGCCTCGTAACTTTAACACCATTAAAGGAAACAGGGTTTTTCTCCGCATATTCATCACGGGATTTCTGATAGTTTTTAAACTGTTTTGAATCGCCTTCAAAAAGACCATCCAGCATATCGTCATCCATCGGTGTTTCGATGAAAGCTGCCATCAGTGCGTTCAAAAGTGCAGCTTGTTGATCTGCCTCTTGATATTTATCACCCATCTTTAGGGCTTTTAGGACAGGCGTTAACAGCCCCTTACCACGGGTTTGTCCTGCGCGTTTCTGATCAAACGCATGAATGAATTGCAATCGGCCATGCGGTGTTGTCCGCGGTATGCGCGCCCAAATGTTATCATTCACATGATTGTTTAAAAAATAATCACCCGGATGGGTCTTTCGTACGTGATAGGCGATGGGCGCACCATCACGATCCATCTCAACGCCCATTCGGCAATGCTCATTTTCTTGAACTTGATCTGGCTGACTAAGGCGGAAAGGATCAATCACCTCAAACGTTGTTGCATAAGACGAACCTGCACGGTTTGGACGCCACTTAACGACTGAACATGCTTCACCATCAATAATATAATGGCGATAAGACATCCGTTGAAGACTACCAAAATTGCCGCGTCTTTTTACATCAACAAAATTACGAGGGTCATTACAATATGCAGCAAACCCTGCTTCACAAGATTTCGCAAATTCTCTAGAATCTTCTAAAGAGATACCAAGCAATCGGTGGTCAGGACGATGGTTAAGGCGCAAGCCTGATCCTATCGTATTGTCAGTATCGCGTGTAACCGCACCTTCAGCCCAACCAGAATTTCGAACCATATCATGGGTAAGACT
>CBFCZA010000318.1:0-3755 GCA_965602285.1 uncultured Curvivirga sp.
TGATTAAAAAAATAGTTTTCTGAAATAAATATCTTAAATCTATTGTTGATGAAATCGTTCAACTGGACAGTTATGTTAGTTCGATTGCGGCGGCTGTAGAAGAACAAGCAGTAGCAACAGCAGAAATAACAACTAATTCTAATATGGCTGCTGATGGGACTCGCATTGCAGATGACAATGTAGAAAACACCTCTACCTCTGCCCAAAAGACCGGAGAAAAAGCATTAAATGCAGTAAAAGCAGCTGGCTCTATGTCGCAGAAAACAGCGGTTATTGATACAGAAGTTAACAAATTCTTAACCCAAATTAGAAATGACACTTGATCTCCGAATCTATCTGTGATTCAGTGTGGCTAAAGAATTATTTAATAATATAGAACATGGGTTGTTAGCTTTGGTAGAAATACAAAATGAACATTTCTGTGATCCTCATCACTGCGACTAGCTGTAGAAAAATCTAAAGTTAGTCATCACAACAAAGAGAGATACACAAAATGTCGTCCGTTTCATTTCAGAAGCTGCTTAATTTAGCGCAGCAACGTGCATTAGATGGCAAAGGAGGCCTTGCTGCCTCCATCGCCAAAATGTGCTTAGAGCCAAATGCAAATTTGAGCAGCGAAGAAACACGCATTACCTATGACATACTAAGAGAACTCATCGGTCAGGTAGAAATGGAGGTCCGTCGCTATGTAGCGGACTATCTAGCCCACCGAAGTGACGTGCCTAATGAATTATTAGAATTTTTGGCCAATGATACTATACATGTTGCCTATCCTATCTTAGTCTATTCTGAACAACTAGAAGATGGTTTCATTAAAGAACTCATTGGTAAAAAGCAAAGAGGCCACCATATGGCCATTGCAGAACGCCCTTCTTTATCAACGGTGATTTCAAACGCACTCATATCATTAAATGACGATATGGTTTCAGGAAAACTTTTGGAAAACCCAGGTGCTTTGATTAACGATAATGATATGGAGCTCTTAATTGAACGTTCTATTGATAGCGATCAATTGCAACATAAACTCTTAAGTCGAAATGACATTACTGAAGACATAGCCAAACGCATGTATCTTTGGGTTGGGGAATCCACAAGACAATATATCTTGCGTAACTTCGAATTACCTGATGATTTGGTCAATGCGTCTATTTGCGATGCGGTTAATAATGCACAGTCTAATTCAGCGCAGAATAAACCATCCGTTACTGCATCAGATATCAGTAATATAAACGAGAATATTGGTATATCTGCTGCTTCTACTGATAAATTATATCAAACATTGATGTTAGAAGGTCAACAAGCCTTCATCGTAGAATATGCATATGCAACGGGCGTAACCGTTACTGTATCTGAAATGATATTTGATATCACCCAAATCAACACGATTGCCGCAGCATGTAAGGCCATAAGGTTTACAACGACACAATTCTCTGAACTTCTAAAGCTTTTCTTAAGTGAAAAATATAACACTTATGAAAATGGTAGCTTGATCAATAAAGCTGCTGCGCAATATGAAAAATTAGGCATCACAAAAGCAGATACCTATTTAGAGAATTGGCGACAGTCCTCAGATAGCATTAACTTCTGAAGATATTACTAATTTAATCCTTTCCGCGGAGATGCGAATCTGCGCATTTTTCATAAAATGCCTATAAAAGTGAGTAGCCTGCATTGCAAAACCATTGCAAGCCGTGTTACATCGCGCTTAATGATATGTGAAAGATCACATGTTTTTTTGACACGACATGTCTATTGAAAGGCTTATAACGCATATGGCCGCGGAAAATGTACTCATTGTAGAATCACCTGCAAAGGCGAAAACAATCAATAAATATTTGGGGACTGACTTCATTGTCTTAGCCTCTTTTGGACATGTTCGTGATCTTCCTTCAAAAGATGGTTCCGTTGATCCTGAAAATGATTTTGCAATGCAGTGGCAGGTCGATGCGAAGGCTAAGAAGCGCCTAGATGACATCGCTACCGCCTGTAAGGGCGCCAAGCGTCTCATGCTCGCAACCGATCCGGATCGCGAAGGGGAAGCCATTTCATGGCATTTGCGTGAAGAATTAGAACGCCGTAAAGTTATCAAGAATCTAGACGTAACCCGTGTTGTGTTTAACGAAGTTACAAAAAGTGCTATTTTAACTGCTATTGATGAAGCCCGCGACCTTGATCAAGATTTAATCGATGCCTATATGGCACGGCGTGCACTTGATTATCTCGTTGGCTTCTCTGTTTCGCCCGTATTATGGCGAAAATTACCCGGCTCACGTTCAGCAGGACGTGTTCAATCTGTAGCACTTCGCCTTATCTGTGACAGAGAAGGCGAAATAGAGGCATTCCGTGCTGACGAATATTGGACCATTGGGGCAACGATGACCGCCCCAAATGGCAAATCATTTGAAGCACGCCTGACGCATTTCAATGGGGAAAAGTTAGATAAACTTTCTTTAGGAAATCAAACAATCGCTGAATCAGCTTTGGCAGCTGTAAAATCTGGCGACTTCAAGATTTCAGAAACTGAAAACAAAACAGTTCGTCGTAATCCTTACGCACCGTTCACAACCTCAACCTTACAACAAGAAGCCAGTCGTAAGCTTGGCTTTGGCGCAACAAAAACAATGATGCTTGCGCAACGTTTATATGAAGGAGCGGACATTGGCGGCGGTGAAACTGTTGGCCTCATCACTTACATGCGTACAGATAGTACAACATTAAGCAATGATGCTATCCAATCATCACGGAGCATGATTCAAAGTGAATATGGTGACAAATACCTACCTAGTTCACCACGCATTTACAAAACCAAAGCTAAAAATGCACAAGAAGCCCATGAAGCTGTTCGACCAACAGACCTAAGCCGCCACCCTAAACAAATGGCCGCCTTCTTAGATAATGATCAGGCACGTCTTTATGATTTGGTTTGGAAACGCACCATGGCGTCCCAAATGGAAAGTGCTGTTCTTGATCAAATGGCTGTTATCATGCCATCCAGTGATGGAAAAGTTTCCTTACGTGCGAATGGTTCAGTATTGAAGTTTGACGGTTTCTTAGCTCTCTATACAGAGAGTAAAGATGATGACGCATCAGAAGATGATAAAGATGGCAAAAGATTGCCACCAATGGCAAGTGGGGATGCTACGCCCCTAAAAACAGCTGATGCAGAGCAACATTTCACCCAACCGCCTCCGCGCTTCACAGAGGCGAGTTTGGTTAAGAAACTTGAAGAACTAGGCATTGGCCGCCCATCTACTTACGCATCTATATTGAAACTATTGCAAGACCGTGATTATGTGGTCCTAGACAAACGCCGTTTCACACCAAATGAACGTGGCCGCTTGGTAACAAGTTTCCTTATTGCCTTCTTTGAACGCTATGTAGATTTTGGGTTCACTGCAGCGTTAGAAGAAAAATTAGATGATATTTCTGATGGCCAAAAAGAATGGAAAGAAGTTCTTCGTGAATTCTGGAAACCTTTCCATGGACAAACAGAAGCTGCGCTTGCTCTCACCTATGCTGAAGTCCGCGAAGCAATGGACAAGGAACTAGCCGTTCATTTCTTTAAGCAAGATGAAAATGGCTCTACCGAAGAAGCCCGTAAATGCCCTTCTTGTAAAGAAGGCCGTATGGGATTGAATATTGGTAAATTTGGCCCGTATCTTTCTTGTTCTAACTATCCAGAATGTAAATATAACAAAAATCTTTCTTTGGCTGGCGATGAAGCCATTGGCGAAGATGGTGAGGTTATCGAGCTT
>CBFCZA010000319.1:0-3741 GCA_965602285.1 uncultured Curvivirga sp.
AATCTTTGTCCCCTGATGGATCAAAGATTGAGCAAGTTCGTGTGAATAAAGTTTTGGCCTTCCGTGGATTGAAACGTGAGCCTGTTGAAGAAGCTTTTGCAGGGGATATTATTTCTATCGCTGGTCTAGCTAAAACAACTGTTGCTGATACAATTTGCGCCCTAGGGGTTGGTGAGGCTTTAGATTCACGTCCAATTAGCCCACCAACAATGTCTATGACTATTTCTGTGAATGACAGCCCATTAGCTGGCCAAGATGGCGATAAACTTACTTCTCGTATGATCCAAGATCGTTTCGAGAAAGAAGCTGAAATTAACATCGCCATTCGCGTGACCGCTTCTGAAGCAAAAGATGCGATGGAAGTTTCTGGTCGCGGTGAGTTACAATTAGGCGTCTTGATCGAAACACTTCGTCGTGAAGGTTTTGAATTAACAGTTGGACCGCCACGCGTATTGTTCCAAGAAGGTCCAAATGGCGAAAAAATGGAACCTATGGAAGAAGCACAAGTTGACGTTGATGACGAATATACGGGTGTTGTAGTTGAGAAAATGGGCCTTCGTAAAGGTGAAATGACTGAAATGGCGCCTTCTGGTGGTGGTAAAACACGTATCAAATTCATCATCCCAGCACGTGGCCTTATTGGATATCAAAGTGAATTCCTATCTGATACACGTGGTTCAGGTATCCTATCTCGTATGTTCCATGGCTATGCGGAATATAAAGGTGAAATTCCTGGTCGTCGGGAAGGTGTATTGATTTCTCATGACAGTGGTAAAGCAGCACCATATGCGCTCTTTAACTTGGAAGCTCGTGGTCAAATGTTCATCGATGCAACTGTTCAAGTTTATGCAGGCATGATCATCGGCGAACATAACAAAGGTAATGATCTAGAAGTAAACGTAATCAAAGGTAAACAGCTTACCAACGTACGTGCTTCTGGTAAGGATGAAGCGGTTAAGCTTACAACGCCAATTCGTCGTTCTTTGGAAGAAGCTATTTCTTACATCGAACCAGATGAATGTGTTGAAGTAACACCAAACTTCATTCGTCTACGTAAAGCATTGTTAGATTCAAACGATCGCAAACGCGCCGGTCGTTCAAAGAAATAAAATAAGGACTAACCTCCTTACCAAGAATTAAAAGAGGCTGGGTTCATTCCCTGCCTCTTTTTTTAATTCTAAATCACCGTCAACAGTTTAAATTTTTCTCTTATTCTTTTTACTGTTATTCCAGCTTCTCTCATTGATCTAAGTGTTTGTGATTTATCGCGCTTTGCATAACGTCTACCTTCATCGTCTCTTAATAATGGATGATGTAGATATTCAGGTTCAGGGAAACCAAATAATGTTTGGAGTATCCTATGTATATGGGTTGCGTGAAATAAATCTTCCCCTCGGGTAATCAAGGAAACATGCTGAAAGGCATCATCAATCACAACGGATAAATGATAACTGGTTGGCACATCCTTTCGTGCCAGTACGACATCCCCACAAGTTTCAGGCTCAACCTGAACAAGTCCTTTATTTCGATCTCGAAATGTTAAAGGGCCCGTTAATTTTACGGCCTTATCCATATGAAGACGCCACGCATGCGCCTCGCCACCATCCAAGCGATCTTTTCTTTCCTGCGGCGTTAAATGCTTACATGTTCCCGGATAAAGTACGCCATCAGGCCCATGAGGTGCAGATGGACTTTGTACAATCTCGGCCTGAATGTCTTTTCTTGTGCAGAAACAGGGATAAATTAAATCCCCTTCTTCTAAAATATGCAAAAATTGATCATATCGTTGAAAATGTTCTGACTGGCACATCACTGGTTCTGGCCATTCTAACCCTAACCAGTGTAAATCTTCATAAATGGCCTCTATGAATTCAGGCTTGCATCTTCCAAGATCAATATCTTCTATGCGTAGTAAGAAAAGGCCGCCTTGCTTTTGAGATTCCTCATAAGCAAGCAAAGCAGAATAAGCATGCCCTAAATGCAAAAGCCCAGAGGGGCTTGGTGCAAATCGGGTGACGGGGATAGGAAAATCAGTCATCATGCATTTAGCGCTACTGAAGCTTTGCGGATCTGTCAAATAGGAAATCAACATGCACCATCCAGCGATCGACGCCCATCTTATCAAAAAAGCCCTTCACGAAATTGCAAAAGCCGATCCCGATGTTGAAAAAGGCATGGCGCTCCTTGAAACACCTTACCCTGAACCACGCATTCGCCCTGATGGTTTTAAGGCGCTGTTAAACAGTGTGGGAAGCCAGCAGATTTCTATTCATGCAGCCAAAGCCATCTTAGATCGCGTTCATGATCTTATGCCCGAAGGCTGTACTTCCAAATCCTTCATGAAGTTGGAGTCTGATCAATTACGTGGCGCAGGTCTCTCCGTACGGAAAATTGAATATATTACAGGTATTGCAGAAGCTGAACTGGTAGGAGATCTGAATTTCACAGCTTTACGTTCTGCAACTGATGACGAAATTATCAAGACCTTAAGCGCCCTTAGGGGTATTGGAAAATGGACCGCAGAAATCTATGCCATGTTTACCTTAAACCGTGCCGATGTATTTCCCGCAGACGACCTTGCCTTACAAGAAGCATTACGTCGGTTGAAAGGGTTAGATCAACGCCCCACGGGTAAAGAAAGTAGGTTACTTGTAGAAAAATGGGCACCATGGCGTGGCGTTGGGGCTTTATTTCTATGGCATTATTACAAAGGTGCCCCTAGGGATGAAGACGAATAGAACAGTAGCCTCCCTTTCTCTCTTTTTTATATGATACAATAAGCTGTAAGAATTTTAGTTATCCACACTATATATTGTGATCTGTGGATAACTTGTGATAGTCTATATATCAGTGCAGTCAAATATGAAGAGGAAACTGATCATGACCGTTGCCTTTCAGGCATCACCAGCTTTAGTTCTAAATGCGGACTTCCGGCCATTGAGCTATTTTCCGCTTTCTCTTTGGTCATGGCAAGATGCCGTAAAAGCATCCCTTACGGATCGTGTCCATGTCATTGCAGAATATGCACAAGAAATTCATAGCCCCAGCTTTACCATGCAACTACCTTCTGTGATTTCCTTAAAAGAATATGTTAAGCCGGCTCCCAAGCCGGCTTTTACGCGTTTTAATGTCTTTTTACGGGACAAGCTTACTTGCCAATATTGTGGTCACGAATTCACTGCTCACCACCTGACATTTGATCACGTTGTTCCGCGGCGGCTAGGGGGACGTACAACTTGGAATAATATTGTTGCAGCCTGCAGTCCTTGTAATGCCAAAAAAGGAGGTCTTACGCCTAAAGACGCAAACATGCCCCTATTACGCCGTCCCCATATTCCAGACAGCTGGGAATTACAGGATGCTGGGCGTGGCTTTCCACCTAATTTCCTTCATAAAAGTTGGGGTGACTTCTTATATTGGGATACAGAATTGGATTCATATTAGCTTTTTTTATTTGGAGTTTACCAATTTCATTTGGCATTTGACAGACAGTAGCCATATCGGCATTCTGACGTTCAACACTCTAAATTAAAGGGAAATCGAATGTCTATTGTGGACCAAATGGAAGAAAAACTAAAAGCAGCATTTAATCCGCAAGTGATAGAGATTGAAAACCAATCACATCTACATGCAGGACATGCAGGCTCCCCCGGTACTGGGGATAGTCATTTTCATATCCATATCGTATCAAATGTTTTTGAAGGCAAAAACCGCGTTGCTAGACAACGTGAAGTATATGCT
>CBFCZA010000320.1:0-3737 GCA_965602285.1 uncultured Curvivirga sp.
AAAATCTGTGCCATATTCAAAAAAGACCATAGTTCAATTATGCTTTCTTTTTCTTTTAAGGATTCAATAAGCAGCCGCCCCCCCCCTGCAAAGAAACAAACACTACCAAATAAATGACCATTGGCATGGGACTTCACGTTTTTCCAATAAATACTGGCTCCAATGAAGATAGAAAAATATAAGAAAACCTCATAAAGTTGGGTTGGATGTCGAAGTAAATCATCATAACGAGGATATCGAATTCCAAAAGGAAGGTCTGTTAACTGACCTATAGATTCTCCCCTGAAAAAATTTCCTAAACGAATAAACGCTCCAATAATCATTATATTTTTTGCGCTCATATCTAATAAAAAAAAGAAAGAAACATTTCTAATTTTCGAAAAGAGCCAAAACCCAACAATCAAACCAACAAATGACCCATGGCTCGCTAAACCTGGTCTCGCCCAAATTTGAAAAAATGAAAGGGCATCATTGCTCCAAATATCTGGTTGATAAAAAGTAAAATGAAACAATCGTCCAAAGAATATAGGGAACAAAAATCCAAAAGGAATGAAGATAAGAAAATCCTTATCGGAATAATATTTAGCAAAATCTTTGCTGGTTAAAACATATCCAACGAGGAGCCCTAAGCCAAAGAATATTCCATACCAATGAACTTCACCGCCAAAATAGGTAAATGCAACAGGTGATAAATCCCAAACAATTACACCCATTTTCTATTCCTTTTCACATAGGAGGGGAACAATCCCATTGCCAATGTTAGTAAGAAAAAATAAATCCAGTAAGAATGACTAAAACTATAAAAGCTAAATGCTGATCCTATCGGTACACTTATCACCGCGACATCTTCTTCATTGGCCTTTGAATGATACAATACATCCCCATAGGATGAAAAAACGGCTGAAAATCCTGTATTTGAACTACGGATAAGAGGTCTTCTATTTTCTATGGCTCGCATACGGTTCATTGCCAAATGCTGTCCCTTAATCGCTTCCCCAAACCAAGCGTCATTGGCATAACTTATCAAAAGGTCTGCGCCATTATCAGCGAATTCAGCAACTTCCTCTGCAAAAATAGCTTCAAAACAAATCAAGGACGCTATGTTAAGATTCTTATGTGTTAGGAAGTTTCTATTCACCCCTGCGGTCATATCCTTTTGCAGAGGGGAGAATTGCGTAAACCAATCCCCAAGTAAATTTCGAAAAGGTAGATATTCACCAAACGCAATTAAATGGTTTTTGTCATATGTTTGCTGAATTCCATTGTTAGACAGTTTGTAAACACTGTTATAGTAGGACTTTTTCGCTCCTATTATTTCATAGCGATCAGAACCGATAAACAAATCAGCTTGTTTATTTTGTAATTTCTCAAAAATATCTTCTACTTTACTTGGTTCATCTTGAAAATATATTGGGAGGGCTGACTCTGGCCAAATCACCATATCAACCGACGAAGGTAACTTTGCGGTTAGCTTTAAATATTTTTCAAAAATAGCATCTTTCATCGTAGGATTCCATTTATCATATTGCGGAATATTTGGCTGAACCATGCCTACAGCTAATTCAGGAATGACATCTTTTTCAAATGAAAGAGAAGCCAAATGAACCCAACAATTATATCCTAGAACCAAAACAATAGTAGATAGCCAAGGAATTTGTTTTTTTAACACAAATCTTGGAACTTTCGAATTAAAAGAAGTTAAGAATAATATAGCAGTAAAAATAGTCACCCAGCTTAATAAATAAACACCACCAATATCGGCTATTTGATTAATAAACATCCGATCTACCCAAATATATCCTTCTAGGTTCCATCCCCAGCCAAAAAGCTTCGTTTTTGACCATTCACACAGCACCCAAGCACTTGCTATAGAAATAGCCCTAAATCGTGAAGTAGATAATTTGAAGTAGAAAAATCCAAAAATAGCTGTAAAAATCGAAACTTCCATGCAAATAACAACATATAAAATGACAGATTCTAGGAAGTCTAAACTGCTGAAATTTTCTAACATTTCCATAAGCCAATTGAAGCCAACTAAATTTTGGCCAAGGCCAAACATCCAGCAGAAAAATATTGTTTCAACCTTTTTTCTACCCCATGCAAATTGTAAGAATATTAGTAAAAAAACAATATGAACTTCAGGCAAGTTGAACGGCTCGAACCCTAAGGCCGAACCGCCACCTAATATTAAAAAAATGAAAGGTGTTAATAGCATCCCAACTTTCGTTTGAAACACTATTCCTCTTCAAACTTCTCTATGGGAGCCACGATAATCATGGAACGCCCTGATAGATGACCATAACTGCTCATATAAATGATATGGTCTTGTACACGCCATAGTGCAATAAACTTCTTATGAAAACGCCCGCGGCTATCTCCTACTTGGATCTCTTCAAAATAGCCCGGCTCTCCTAGATCTTCCTCTAGACGATTAAATGCCCTTCTATCAAATACTTTTTGATTATGACGATTAGATATAAGAGCTAGTTCAGCAACAGAAATACCATCATCTGAAAGTTTAGTGTAAAGCTTAGCTTTTTCACCATACTTGTCGGCATTATAATGATGAATTAAGTTGCCAGAAATAACATCCAAGAAACATGGTGAGCCTAACCTTTTAGCTTCGCTATCAGGGCTTCTACGCAGAACAGTACATCGATTACTATTTGATCCTATTTGTTCTAAAACAGAAACCCCACCAATTCTAAGCTCTCTTAATTCAAAAGGAAGGCTCGGTAATTCTCGCAGATTAATTTCAACACTCAACGAACGATTATACTCTGCGAAATATGAATATTCTTCGGGAACGGTGTTCCATGTAGTTAATTCTTTAACTACATATTTACATTCACCTCTATTTCGTCCAACAAGCTTATCATTTTTAAAGCACATCAAATAATATTCAAAGTCCGGAGCACCCCAATAATATCGCGAGCGTAACCCTTCAAAATATCTTAATTTATCACGTTCATTATACCCCATATACCTATCAATTTCAGGCATTGTCATGCCAAGAGAAGCATTCTTCCAAATATAGTCACGGCTTTGCCCCGCAAGACCTACATTTGCCCCGGTATTATGTGTTGTATTTAATTTTGGTGCATTCCCCATAGGTTGGCAGCCTACGATCAAACCAAATAGAACTAAACTGAATAATAAAGATAATTTACGCATCACATTCTTCTTTTATACATCTAAAATCATGAAAAACAGTTTGATCCCCAAAATATCAGGGACCAAACTTTCACACCTATTTATTTATAAAATCATCAATCATTTCTGATGTAATGCGTGTCATGCCTCTTTGTAAATTAGAGTCTGCCACGTTAGCCTGCCCAACCCATAGGATTTCAGTACTTTTTACATCGATCAATTTTGATGTTAAACCAACACGCGATACAGTAGCTAAAGCACTACGGGACGATGAATAATATTCTTCTTGCCATTCATCGACAGTAATCGTATCTGGCATTGCACAAGTACCGTACTGAGCCATACGCTTAAATGGCTTACATTTCTTCTCAAATTCAGGTCTTTGTGCTTCATAATCTTCTTGTTCTGATTCATAGCGTTCAATATCAGATTGTAAGATTAATTTAGAAAGAGGAACATCTCTAGATTCAGATGCATATTCGGTCACAGCCCCAATTAAGAAGAAATCTGCAGCAACAATTTTTCCGATTCTACGGGCAATATCCAGATCAGTCAGATCTTTCATTGTTGCATCGATCCGTGCT
>CBFCZA010000321.1:0-3683 GCA_965602285.1 uncultured Curvivirga sp.
AGCATTATCAGGAAGAGTATCATTTAAATATTTAACAACTTCACCCATGTTTAGATCGCCAACAACCTTGGTCGGTTGGATACGGGTAAGGTAATCATCATGGGCAGATTGGCACCATGTCTTGCGGTCATCATCACCTGTTGCATTAATGGTTCGTGCGACTTTACTAAATGCAGGCATGGAGCATGCAATACCAAGATCTGGACGATAGACACGGCCTAATTCTTCAATACCAGTTTGCACATGGACCAATGTTTGTTTTGTTTCAGGAATACCTAGTAAGCTGTAGCCCTGTGTGGTCATTTCACCAAGGCGGGGGCCAACGACGATTAATAAATCTGCCTCTTTAACCCGTTGTTCAAGTTTTGGATTGATTCCAATAGAAACATCCCCCGCGTAACAACGATGGCTGTTATCAAAGCAATCTTGTGAACGAAGAGAGGCACCAGTAGGGATGTTATGGGTTTCAGCAAAAGAAACGATGTCATCCACTGCGTCTTGGGTCCATGTAGGCCCACCGACAAGCATGAATGGTTTTCTGGCTTTTGCTAACAAGTCAGCAAGTTCTTCGATATCTTCTTTCGCCGGAACAGGATTAGCTATGCGTGCTGGCGCAGATAGATTTGTAACTGTGCTATATTCCGTCAGCATATCTTCTGGTAAGGCAAGTACGACAGGGCCGGGGCGTCCCGACATTGCAGTATGAAAAGCGCGGTTAATATATTCAGGAATACGGTCTGCACTGTCAATTTGGGCAACCCATTTTGCCATTTGACCAAACATACGCCGATAGTCAATTTCTTGAAAGGCTTCACGGTCCATCATATCACGACCAACTTGGCCGATAAAAAGAATCATCGGGGTGGAATCTTGAAAGGCAGTATGAAGACCACAGGATGCATTTGTTGCACCGGGGCCACGTGTAACCATACAAATGCCCGGCTTGCCCGTTAGCTTGCCATAGGCCTCTGCCATATTTGCCGCACCACCTTCGTTGCGGGTGTTGATTACCCGAATTGTATCTTCATGGTTCACCAATCCATCAAGCAAGGCAAGGTAGCTTTCGCCGGGCACACAAAAGGCTGTGTCTACACCTTGAATAGCAAGTTGATCAGCTAATATATGTCCGCCCAATCGTTCATTCGAATTGGTGTTCCGTGATGTCATTTTATCGTTCCCATTTTTAAAATCTATATGGTTTATAACCATAGTCTGATACGTGCGTCTAGGTGAATTTAAGGATAAAAAAGAGTTATTGTCTTATTCCTAAATGGATAGACACTCATGTCGATTATTTTCTTTCGAATAAGAAGGGATGCGTATATGTTTCAGCAGTGAAATAAATAAGAAAAGAGTGAATTCATGTCGAATGGTACATTGTTAAGCGATCAAGAATTAGAAGAAAATTATAACTTTGGATCACGTATTGATAGCAAAGAATCTTACTATGCTGAATGGATTGAAAAATCTACTGAAGCACGTAAACGCATGACATATGTTTCTGATATTCGTTATGGTTCTGAAGACCGTCAAACAATGGATTTATTCCCTGCAGAAGACCCAAATGCTCCTTTCATGTTATTCATTCATGGAGGCTATTGGCAGGCAATGGTGAAGGAAAATTTTTCTTTCGTTGCAGAAACTTTTGTGAAAGCTGGCATATCTGTTGGTTTGGTAAGTTATCGCCTTTGCCCTAACGTTCGGGTTATGGATTGTATTCAGGACGTAGTTAAATGTGTTTCCAAACTACCAGTATTACTTGAAAAAGAAGGATTAAATCCCAAATCTTATTCTGTTTCTGGTCATTCTGCTGGTGGTAATATGACGGGATGGGTTGTTGGTTCAGCCCTTCAAACAGGGTCTGATCTTCCCAATATGGCAACTGGTATTGGTATCAGTGGTATCTATGAAGTTTGGCCCTTGGTGCCAACGACAGTGAATGGTCAGTTAGGAATGGATATGGAAGAGGCACGTGCCTGTAGCCCTGCTGTCCAAAATTGGAATTGGAGCAAGGCAAATATGATATTGACCAGTGGAGGGGATGAAAGTCCAGACCTTCTACGTCAACAATCAGACTTTAAAGATAAGATTGTTGCGGATGGTGGTAAGGCCGTTGAATGTAATGCGGCGGGTCGACATCACTTTGATGTTCTTTATGATTTCTGTGATCCAGAGCACGAGTTGTTTAAGAAAAGCTTAGCTTTAATTAAGTCGGCTTAAATTAGATCACGAAGCGAAATTTGTTCTAAATATTTTGGTAGGTCACTGATTTTTTCAAGATGATGAAAGCGATGCCCTGACCCCACCTTATTTGTTTGTTCGTGAATGGCTGTTTCTTGGTAGGGTATATGGACACAATAGGCACCAATTTTTAAGACGGGTAAAACATCAGAAGGAAGTGAATTTCCAATCATCATGATGCGTTCGGCAGGAACACCCCAAGTTTGAAATAAATTTTCGTAAGTTGAACTATCTTTTTCACTGACGACTTCTAAATATTTAAAATGTCTAGACAGTTCTGACTTTTCAATTTTATTGGTTTGGTCCAGTAAGTCTCCTTTGGTGATGATAGCAAGGGTGTAAAATTGTTTTAATTCTTCTAAAACATTCTCCACTTCATCCATAAGGCGCATAGGGCTGTCTAACATTTTTTTGCCTAATTGGATGATCTTATGGATATCGTTGGCATCGACCTTACCTTGGGATAGGCTGATCGCTGTTTCTATCATGGAAAGAGTGAAGCCTTTAATGCCATATCCAAAAAGCCCTATGTTAGCTTTTTCAGTTGCATGCATTTTATCATGAACTGTTTTTTCATCGCAATAATGGGACAAGATTTCAGCCAATTGGTTCTGTACAGAAACAAACATATCTTCTGTATGCCATAGAGTATCATCAGCATCAAAGGCAACTATTTCAATCATTTAAATATTAACCTAATTTTTCTTTTAGTTTAGATTTCGTAGCATCATCACAAAATGCATCTTCAATAGCTATTTCAGTGATCGAACGTATTTGTCTTTCACTTAGGCCCCATAGGCGTTGTAGGTTTTCATATTCTTTACCCATTGTGGTTTGAAAATAAGGGGGATCATCGGAACTTATTGTAACACGACAACCCGCATCCATTAGTGCGATCAAAGGGTGTTCTTTGGCAGATTGATAAAATCCAAGTGCTAAATTACTTCCAGGGCATATTTCTAGGGTAATGCCTTCCATAGCTATTTTATTGACTAGGGCAGGATCTTCTATGGCGCGCACACCATGTCCTATTCGTTTGATTGGTAGATGTTCTAACGCATCCCAAATGCTTTGTGGTCCTGCTGCTTCACCTGCGTGAGCAGTGGTTGGGTATCCCGCATCATGAACCAATTGAAAGGCGGGTGCAAAGTCACGGGGATGGTGGGAGTTTTCATCACCAGCCATACCAAAACCAACAACGATTTCATGGGGGTGATCGATCATAGCTTGAGCCGCAGGAAGGGCACGTTCATGCCCATAATGGCGAACACAGGTCATGATACAACGACAAATAATACCAAAATCATCTTCTGCGCGATTGATGCCTTTGGCCATACCTGCAACCATATCTGGATAAGTTATGCCACATTGGTCGCCATGATCTTTTGATCCAAAAAATTCTACATAGATTACATTCTCTGCAGCACAACGTTCCAGATAAT
>CBFCZA010000322.1:0-3682 GCA_965602285.1 uncultured Curvivirga sp.
GGGTCGCCTCTAGCGGTAAAAACCAAACATGGGCGATGGCCAGAGAAAAGTTAAGCCCGTGTTACACAACTCGCTTTTCTGACTTGGCCATCGTTACCTAAAGAACGAAGAGATTCTTAGTAGTTACCCAATTGAATATTACGCGGCATATTCTTGTTTTTCATAGCGACGTGAAGAATAAGGGGTAAAACCGTAGAAACGGCGATATACACGAGAGAAATGCGAACCAGATTTAAAACCACAGGCCAATGCTACTTCCAAAATAGAAAGAGAAGATTGGATGATAAGGTTATGGGCACGTTCCAAACGTAATTCCATATAAAAGCGGGCTGGTGTAACGTCCAGATCTTTTAAGAAGATGCGTTCTAACTGTCGACGGCACGAACCTACTTTCGCACCTAATTCTTCTAAAGTCAGAGGCGTTTCAATATATTCTTCCATAAACTCAACGGTTCGAATGAGTTTTTGATTCTTGGTACCTAGCTTTTGTCCGGTAAGGATGTTTTGTTTTTCTTCCCCAGCGCGCACACGTTCATGCACAATATCGCGTGCGATCGCATCGGCAATTTTTACGCCTAGCTTATCTTGGATTTCTGACAACACCATATCAATCACTGTCGTACCGCCGCCGCAACTAAACCGTTTTCCATCAACCGCGTACATGCATGCTTCTATCACAGCTTCTGGCCTTTCTTCTTTTAAGGCAGGAAGGTTAGACCAATGGGTTGCCGTTTTATAGTTACCAGCAATACCAGAGGAAACCAGCAAACTTGTTGCACCACCAACGGCACCAATATGCGCCCCATCACGAGACCAGCGTCGTAAGAAACCATAAGCTAAATCATCCCGATATTCATAAGTATATCCGTCAGAAAGGAGAAGGACGTTATCTGGGGATTTAATTTCAGCAAAAGAAAGCGCACACGGGATATCTATACCAACATTACTGTGTGTGGCCTTTCCATCGCGACTGGCGAATCCCCAAGAATAGATATCCTCTTCGGCATATTCATTTGCGGCCCGAAGGCACTCTAAAATATTCGATAACTCACTTAAGTGAAAATTTGGAAAAAGCAAAAAAGTAAGGTGATACTTGTTGCTAGAGCCCATTGATTTAAACATTGTCTATCCACTCCCATAAATAACTCCATTTCCTAATACTACTTAAAATGTAATAGACTAGACAATTTAGAATATATTATTTAATAAATAAGAAAATCTTATGACAAAACTCTAGGACCTAGAAATGATTATGCATCCCAGCCTTAATGCCTTACGTATTTTCGAAGTTGCAGCAAGGCACTTAAGCTTCACGAAAGCCGCAGAAGAGCTGAACTTAACGCAAGCCGCCGTAAGCCAGCGCATTAAAACTTTGGAAGATTATCTTGGGCAACCGTTATTTCACCGGCATTCTCGTCACATCGAAGTAACCAACCTTGGTGAAGCATATCTGCCAACGGTCCGTGATACGCTTGCCCGTTTAGACAGTGCGACGACACAACTTTTTGGGCAAAAAGGCCAACGCATCCTATCTGTGCGCTCTGTAACTGGATTTGGTAGTATTTGGTTAGCCCCAAGGTTATCTAGGTTCAATAGCCTTCATCCCAAGATTGACTTCAGGCTTTCAACAACGGTTAGTATTGAATATGGGGGCAGTAGTAATAATTTTGACGCAGAAATACGTTTTGGGCATGGAAAATGGTCAGGGCTACACGCGGAAAAGTTAATGGATGTTGCCGCTATTCCCGTCTGTGCCCCGTCCCTGATCAAAGGTGAGAACGCAATAACGTCCCCTAGTGATCTATCTAAACAAACACTATTACATGTGATGGGTTATCCAGAAGATTGGCAAATGTGGCTTGGTGCTAATAATATTAAAGATGTTGATTCAGCCCGTGGCATTCAATTGGATTCATCTACATCGACCATTCAAGCAGCACAAGAAGGGGCTGGCGTTGCATTGCTGCATTACCCCCTTGTGGAAAGAGCATTAGCAGCAGGGCGATTAGTAATCCCGTTTGATGCCCCTTTAAAAACCAGCATGTCTTACTATTTTTGTTGCCCACATCACAATGTAAAACGGCCTGATATTCATGCTTTCAAAGAATGGCTTTTCAGCGAAGTCGTCAAAAAACTTTAAACAAAAAAATAGGCAGCGCAGAAAATCAATGCACTGCCTATTTGAATTTAACTCACCTTAATTAAGGGAGTACCATACCTTATGGATTAATCTGCCCGGGAAGTTCACGTTTAAACGGAACTTCATCCGCCTCAGGCTCATCCAATTCACGGGCATAACGATGGCCGCTCCAAACTGCTGCCGCAATTGTTCCCGGTGAAAGAAAATCACCAATTTGTTGAACTGTTTTGATACCAGCAGCTTTTAAAGCATCCTCATCAGCCATCAATTCCTGATATAGATTAGTATGTGGATAGCGCATAGTAATAAGCACAACATTGTCGCCCTTAATCACCTCACGCTTATCAGTGAATACACAGGCAAGCTCCACTTCACTAGATTTGATATCCGTAATATTTCTATGTGGAATGATCTTCACACCCATTTCTAATAGGCGTGTTTGGATGCGTTCTTGCTCCAAAGTAAAATGGGTCCAGTTCGATACGTCAGCAACAGGTGTCACAAAAGTAACATCATGACCATCGGCGCGCAGTTTTTCAGCTATAACACCCCCCATATAGAAATGATCATCATCAAATAGAACAATAGATCCCTTTATCTCTACCCCTGCCATAATGTCATCTGGTGTATAGATATTGGCATTATCACTGCGGGGGATTTCAAAATTATTTTGGCGTCCACGCCCATCACGCGCCCATGTAGAACCTGTTGCAATTGCTACATGTTGGAAACCAAACTCTTTAATTTGATCTGCATCTAATTCACTGTCCATATAGATTTCAACATTTGGCAGCTTATGTAATTGTCCTTCGCGATAATCCTTCACACGAATCCATTCAGCCAAGCCGGGCAAACGTGCTTCTTTTGCAACACGCCCACCTAGTTCTGTTCCGGCTTCAGCTAAAACAACGTTATACCCACGCTTCCCTAATGCTTGAGCAGCCTCAAGACCTGAAGGCCCAGCACCAACGATCAATACGCTATCGTCAGATTTTTTTGATGCAATTTTCTCTGGATGCCAACCACGGCGCCATTCTTCGCCCATTGTAGGGTTCTGAGTACACCGGAATGGCGCACATACAAAATCAGCACTAACGCACATATTACATCCGATACATTCACGAATATCTTCAATGCGTCCTTCATTAATTTTGTTTGGTAAGAACGGGTCGGCAATCGACGGACGTGCCGCCCCAATAAGATCTAACTTGCCACTTTTAATAAGCGAAACCATTTTGTCAGGTGATGTATAACGCCCTACACCTACAACAGGTTTACCAGTCACTTTCTTTACGAATTCTGTATAAGGTTCCTGACTTCCCATTTCCCCAAACCGTGATGGCATAGAATCATTCGCCCATGCACTTAAATTTACATCCCAAAGATCCGGAACTTCGGCAAGCATTTCAACAATGTCACGTCCTTCAGCATCACAAGAGATCCCTTCTGATCCCAAAAGTTCGTCCACAGCGAAACGAACTGCGATAGCACAAGTATCCCCAACCGCATCTTTTGTTGCATCCATGATTTCACGGAATAAAC
>CBFCZA010000323.1:0-3626 GCA_965602285.1 uncultured Curvivirga sp.
TAATTTTAAATCAACGGTTAGTACTGATAAACCCCCTTATGCGTGGGAGTTTGATTGGGCTTGTAAGGTTGCTGGTGAAACTAAGGTTGATCTTCCTATCGGCGTTTTTGATACATTTAGAATTTCTTGCTCCCGCCAAGAACCAGAAGTTTGGACATTCTATTACGCACCACGTTTAGGCTATTACATCATGATGGAGCAGATTGGTCGTTCTGGTGGTGCTGCAAAGCGTCGAATTCTAACTGGTTATGATCAACATGGAATAGTTGTTGGTAACTTAGTGCCGCGTGAAATTGATGACACTACACCAACTGGTGTTGCTGTGGTTCCTATGGTTGCCCCTGCGATCGAAAAAGAAGCACCTCCGCCGCCCCTTGTTGTTACTAATTCTGAAATCGAAACTATCGTTGAACCCGCAAAAATTTCCGTTGATGAAAAAGACACGATTATTGTTTCTGATGGCGAGGAATTGGCTAAAATGCCTGTCACTGAAATAATGCCAAAAAAGGTGACAGAAACAATGGACGTAGCGGTAGAAGAGCCTGTAGATATTATGGCAATGAAACCTGATGAAGGGTCAGCTGTTTTTTCCAATGAACCTATTATCCAACCAGAAAAACCCATAAAAAAAATAGTAACCAAAACAACTGATATTATAATTGCGCCACCGTTAGGTTATTATGTTCATATCGCTTCGTATAGCAAACCAGATAATGTCGCGTCAGGTTGGGATATTCTTAAGAAAAAACATTCAACACAATTAGGAAATTTATTTCCCTTCAAGTTGGTTCTGAACATTCCTGATAAGGGTATGTTTACTCGACTTTTAGCAGGGCCTATGAATAGTACTGCACAGGATAAAAACATTTGCCTTGTTTTGAAGAGTAAGAAGCAATTTTGTGCTGAGTACCAACAGAAATAAAGTCCTTGTTGTTTACGGTTTAAATTTTAAATAGGCATTTAAATGTGTGTTAGTTGTATTTAGGACCTATGAAGATCTAATTGTTTCTTCATGTTCTAGAATGGATATATCATTATTATTATCCATTCTATCCATAAGTGCCCAGCTTCCACCGGCTACGACACCCACGAAAATACCGAAAACCAAAACCAACATACCCATAATATACAGCATCATGCGACGTTGATTTTGTAAATTCCTTACTTCACTAATAACTGTAGATACTTTTGCATCTACAGCATCCGTTTTTGAGCCAACATCTGATTGAAGGCGAATCAATGCTGATGATAAATCTGCACGAAGTGAATTATGGGCTTGTTGAACTGATTTTGATTCAGCTGCAACAATACGTAACGCGGCTCTAACCTGCGCTTCTACGGCTGATAAATGTGCTTTTAATTCTTCGCGCGATAGGTCACTCATGAGCTATTCCTGTGATTAGAGGAAATTCAAAAAATCGAATATTTTAATATTATAAGAATCAAAGATTTTTAAAAGCTTATATTTAATTTTATATGTATTTAAATATATTATTAACTGATCTTATTGTCTTCTTTTGTATTTAGTCTAGTTTAAGTTTATGAAAAATAGGAATAGAAATCAAAAACATGTTTGATATGTTTCAACAAAATCAGTTTTCAACCACTTCGTTTATAACCATTTTTATATTGTTATATGGATTGGTGATCATAGGTATGTATTTAGGGCAACGTTCTCTTTTGTACCATCCGGATTCTACAAAACCGTTGTTGTCAGAATATGGCCTATTAGAAGGAAGTGATCTTGTTCACGTACCAAGTCATGACGGCCTATTTCTTTATAGTTGGTATAGAAAACCAAGTGGTAAAAATAAGCCGTTAATCATTTTTTTCCATGGTAATGCAGGGCATATTGGCGGGCGGGCTGATCGTTTGCGCTTCTTTAGGGATCAAGGTTATGGATTTTTAATATCTTCTTATCGATATAACGCTAATTCTCATGGGAAACCTAGTGAAGAAAGTTTAATTCGTGACGGCCAATCTGTTATTAATTGGGCCTTAAAACAAGGTTATGACATAGAAGATATCATTCTTTATGGCGAATCATTGGGGTCTGGTATTGCGGTTTCTCTTGCCCAAAATAATTTATCTAAGGCCATTATTCTAGAGGGACCATATTCATCTATTTCTGATGTCGCTGCCGATAAATATTGGTTCCTACCTGTTAGATGGTTGATAAAAGATGAATTTAATTCTCAGATTTATATACGGAATCTAATGCAGCCAATTCTTATTCTTCATGGGGAAAAAGATAAAACAATTCCGTTTAAGTTTGCCCAAAAACTTCATGATAATGCAGGTAAAAAGGCTCAGTTAGAGGTATTCCCTGAAGGTGGTCATGTTGATTTATACGATCATGGGGCAGGAAAAATTGTTAAGAAATTTATAGAAAAATTATAATTTTTTATGATGAGTTGCTATGGAGCTTTTCTAATGCTTCTGGTGTGTCTGCATCTAAAAGAACAGCATTACTATCTACTGCTATTTCACAGATATGATCTGGATAGGCACTGATAATTGGTTTTGCACCAATATCCCCTGAAAGATCATTTATTTCACTAAAGAATCTTCGCCCCATTAATACTGGATTTCCACGTTTACCTTCAAAGGTTGGAATGCATATATTTCTATCGTCATCAGGGGAGAATGAGGCAATTATTTTTTCGATGTCAGTTTTCTTTAATAAAGGCATGTCGCTTAAGCAAATGAGGGCGGCGTCACATTCTTTTGGTAAATTGTTAATGCCAGATTTTAATGACGTTGAAATGCCCTCTTTATAATTGGGGTTATGAATAATTTTAATTGGTGCTTCATTATGCTTTTCAGCAATAATTTCTTGGATGAGGTGATCTTCATGACCCGTTATAACAATGAAGCTCTCTGAATTCAGGGGAAGTAAACAATTGATTGCATGGCTTAGGAGTGGAACGCCATTGTAATGGGAAAGAAGCTTATTATTACTACCCATTCGTCGTGATTGACCTGCCGCTAAAAGAATAATCCCTATGTTAGGGGCTTTCCCGTTTGATAATTCTTGTAGGCCTTCTGCACGTGGGGCCGGACGGGTTGGAATTTCTTTTAAAAGGCCTCCAATACTCATTTCTGATAGGTCTCTTTTTGTAATTGGGATATTTGCGCAAGTTCTTTGTAGGACCCAATCAAAACCATTTAATTTTGGTGATCGTGCACATCCCGGCATGCCAATGATTGGTTGCCCATTATAATTACCAAGCATAAGTAAATTTCCAGGGTCAACGGGCATTCCAAATTGTGTGATTGTACCGCCTGCCTCTTGTACGGCCAATGGAAGAGTATCTCTTCTGTCTGTTATGGCGGAGGCACCTGTTAAAATTATGACATCACTTGTTGTTGTATCCAGTTGCTTTAAGGCTTTGGTAAGGGAAGGTGTATCATGCTTACAACGAACTTCTGATATAATTTCAGCCCCGAGTTGCTTTAGTCGTTTAGTAAGTGTTGTTGTTGTCTTATTCAAAGTAGTTTCTTTTATGGAAGGAAGCTTTGTTTGAATAAGAGAAATGCGCGTTTTATCAAAAGTTGAGATAGAAATCGTTGCTTTTTCAATAGTATTAAGGGCTTGATCTAAAATTGATTTTGGCACAGAGAAT
>CBFCZA010000324.1:0-3625 GCA_965602285.1 uncultured Curvivirga sp.
TCTTCACCAGCTTTTAAGGCATCAAGTACGGCCAACGATGTTCCTTCAGTTAAATCTTCAAAGAAATCATCGTTAATTTGTACCATAGGAGCATTAGAGCAGGCGCCAAGACATTCAACTTCAGTAAGCGTAAATTCGCCATCTTCTGTTGTTTCACCATTTTCAATGCCCAAATGTTTTTCAACAGCCTTACGCAATTCTTTCGCACCACGAAGCATACAAGGTGTTGTACCACATAACTGAATATGGTGGTTACCAACAGGAACTGTATTAATCATGGTGAAGAAGCTAGCGACTTCTTGTACACGAATACGGGGCATATTTAATAATTTAGAAATCGCGTCAAAAGCGGAATCTGTTACATAATGACCTTGATCATGTAGTTGGCGTTGCGCCTGATCCAAACAAGTCAAAACAGCACTTTGTTCACGACCTTCAGGGTATTTAGCAATGGCGCGATCTACTTCCGCCAAAAATTCCCCATGAAATTCAAATGTATTACTGTTCATCGATCAATCTCACCAAACACTACGTCAAAACCACCAAGAATTGCTACTGAATCGGCCAACATATGACCTCTACAGAAGTAATCCATGGATTGAAGATGGGCAAACCCAGGGGCACGAATTTTACAACGATAAGGTTTAGCAGATCCATCAGCGACCAAATATACACCGAACTCACCCTTAGGGGCTTCTACGGCTGTATATGTTTCACCAGCAGGAACATGGAAACCTTCGGTAAATAGCTTGAAGTGATGAATCAATGATTCCATTGATTCTTTCATGTCAGCACGTTTAGGCGGTGCAACTTTACCATCCGATGTCATCACAGGGCCTTCAGGCATTTCTGCTACACATTGACGAATGATCTTCAAACTTTCACGCATTTCTGCAACACGAACAAGATAACGACTAAAACAGTCACCATTTTTGCCAACAGGGATATCAAAGTCCATTTTTGCATAAACATCATAAGGTTGGGATTTACGTAAATCCCAAGCAATACCTGAACCACGAAGTGTTGGGCCAGTACAGCCCCAATCCATCGCATCATCAGGCGATATAATACCGATATCAACAGAACGCTGTTTGAAAATACGATTATTATTCAAAAGAGTCTCAATATCCGCTAGGAATTTAGGGAAACCATCTGCCCATTCAAGGATTTGTTCATTCATACCTGAGGGCATATCACGATGAACGCCGCCAACACGATAGTAAGCCGCATGCATACGAGCGCCACAAACAGCTTCGTAAATTTCCATTAGTTTTTCGCGCTCTTCAAATGCCCAAAGCATTGGTGTCATTGCACCAACGTCCATGGCATAAGCTGGAACGTTTAATAAATGGTTTAAAATACGAGAAATTTCGGCAAACAATACACGAATATACTGGGCACGTTCAGGAACAGTTACGCCTAGTAATTTTTCTGTCGCTAAACAAAAGGCATGTTCTTGAGACATTGGCGCTACATAATCCAAACGGTCAAAATAAGGTACCGCTTGCATGTAATTTTTATGTTCGATGAGTTTTTCTGTACCACGATGCAATAGACCAATATGTGGATCTACACGATCGATGACTTCACCATCCATTTCCATAACCATACGTAGAACACCATGGGCCGCAGGATGTTGCGGACCGACATTCAATGTCATTGGTTTGATGGCTGGGTCTTCACTTTTTAATACGGGTTCGGCCATAATTAATTGCCCTCTCCCTTTTCTTCAGTGGTTGCTTTCTCATCTCCGGGCAGAACTGGTGCCATACCTTCCCAAGGGCTGGAGAATTCGAACTTGCGGAACTCTTGTGTCAAATGAACGGGTTCATAGACAACACGACCTTCTTCTTCGTCATAACGGACTTCAACATGACCAGATAGAGGAAAATCCTTACGTAAAGGATGACCATCAAATCCATAGTCAGTTAAGATGCGACGTAAATCAGGATGATCAGAGAAGAAGATACCATACATATCCCATGCTTCACGTTCAAACCAATTGGCTGTAGACCAAATAGATGCAACACTTTGAACAGGTGTATCTTCATCGGTAACAGTTTTAACGCGCACACGTTGGTTATGTTTCATGCTCAACAAGTTATAAACAACAACGAATCGCATTTCACGTTGCGGATAATCCACACCACAAATATCCATACATTGTTTAAACAGGCAACGCGAATCATCACGAAGGAATTGGGATACTTTGATAATAGAACTAAGCCTCACATTTAAAACCAATTCTCCGTTCAATAATTCATAAGAATCAATGTCATCAGAGAGTTTAGATTCAATATATGCACCTAATTCATCAAGAGCTTGACTATTTTCACTCATACTCAATTCCCCTTAACGTGCAATCGTACCAGTTCTACGGATTTTCTTCTGTAATTGAAGAATACCATAGATCAAGGCTTCTGCTGTTGGAGGACAACCTGGAACATAAATATCAACAGGCACGATACGATCACAACCACGCACAACAGCATAAGAGTAATGATAATACCCCCCGCCATTTGCACATGATCCCATGGAAATAACCCAACGAGGCTCTGCCATTTGATCGTAAACTTTACGAAGCGCAGGCGCCATTTTATTCGTCAACGTACCTGCTACAATCATAACATCAGATTGGCGAGGCGAAGGACGTGGTACGACACCAAAGCGATCAAGGTCATAACGTGGCATGTAGGCATGGATCATTTCTACAGCACAACAAGCTAGACCAAAAGTCATCGGCCACATGGAACCAGTACGCGCCCAGTTCACAAGTTTATCGAAATTAGCGATCACAAAGCCTTTATCTTGCAATTCTTCATTAACAAGACTTAAAGCTGTACCTGATGAAGCACTCAATGAAGTTGCACCCTCAGCTGGATTGGTAACTACTCCCATTCCAAGGCCCCTTTCTTCCACTCGTAAGCAAAACCGATGGTTAAAATCACAAGGAAGATAACCATAGACCAGAAACCGAACAAACCGATATTCCCAAGACTAACAGCCCAAGGGAAAAGGAAGGCAACTTCCAGATCAAAAATAATAAATAATAAGGTCACAAGATAGAAGCGTACATCAAAACGTGTTCGTGCATCATCGAAGGCTTCAAATCCGCACTCGTAGGCGGATAGTTTTTCAGCATCCGGCTTTTGGCGCGCGACTAACATACTGCCAACAATCATGACAATACATAGCCCCATCGCGATACCCAAAAAGACCAGGATCGGAAAATACTCACTCAAGAGCTGATCCAGCATTTTACATGCTCCCCTTTACCGCCTCTATTTAACCCTGTTTGTAAGAACCAGTAACGGGCTCTGAAAGGATCAGGCGGAATGTTAATGACCGTTATTAGGGGATTGTCTCCCCCTAACAACAAACCAGAAATATGACCTAATGACCGAGACCAAATAAACTTTAATCTCAATTATATATAAGATAACGATAATAACAAAAAAATTAAGTCTTACCAGTCTAAATGCTAAATAGTAGCATAACAGATAAAACGAAGTATTAATTAAATATCATCATTACATGTTATTTGGGCGCACTATAAGAATGTTGACAGGAAAATCCAAGAGGGAAATGAAAAAAAAGTCATTTTATGATCTTGATCAATATATTG
>CBFCZA010000325.1:0-3588 GCA_965602285.1 uncultured Curvivirga sp.
TACAGAATTTAATAAAGACATGATTACAGTTCCACCGACTCCGGTATTTACCAGCGTTTGAGGAATAATATCGGCCAACATTTGGGGGCCATCCCCCGTAACGGCACCTAAACTTAATTGAGATAAATCATGTTCAATTTTTTCGATCTGATTAACCGCTGTTCCATTTTCAGGATCAGGCGAAAACAACCTTTCGATCGCATCAGAATAAACCCCAAGACTTTCACGTTTAAAATATAAATCGCGAATAGTGGTCGCATATTCGCTTATGTTTATCACGGTTATGACATTTGATGCCAATTCAAATAGATAATCAGAACCACCCACCTTTTGACATTGATCATCTTTATCAACGACATGAACCAAACTGGTCGGGGTTGCGCTTTGTCCTGATTCCAACAAATCGTTCATATATGTATAAATTTGCTGATGTTCGATCGCAAAGAAATATTCAGGTTTCAATAATTCCGAAACCCGATCATAGGCATTATTATAGCGCAACAATGCCCCCAACAACGCGGCTTCCATCTCTATATTTTGCAGGGTGGCGGTTTTCGTACCGCCAATTTTAACCACATCATTTGGCAGGTAGGTAGGTTCTCTAAGGCTCATTCACCTGCCCCCATTACCTGATCCGTCCATATAACCACACCCGTGGTACGTATTTCACTAATGACCAGCATCAAACAGCCTCCTTCATTTTCTCCACAAACTTATTATTTGCAGAAATCACAGCTTCAGCCAGTTGCGGACAAACGCTGTTACCTATCATTTTTACTTGCGCTGTTTTGGGGAGGGGTTTTCCGTTATACTTAGGATCAAGGATATAATCATCGCGAAAGCCTTGGCAGCGTGCCAATTCACGCGGCGACAACATGCGCATGTGAATATCTACAATTTGATAATCCACACCTGAAATCGTAACCAATCCAAAGCGATCTTTTGTGGTAACCGTACCTAACGGTTTACTTAAACCCGCCTCTTCACTAGTTCCGTAATATTGCAGCAAGAAGGCGCGCACTTCTGCATGATGCGTTCCACCAGAAGAAATTGTGTGCAACGGCTCCCTTGCATCATGTCCCGTATTCGTGCCGCGCATCTTGGAAATAAAGGCAGTGACAATATTATTTTGCGTACCCCTTGCCGTAATGGTTGGAAAAGGTGTTCGAATATCCACACCTGTGACGCCGCCATAATGCTTTGCAATAAACGCCGTCACCAATGATGATTTATTCTTGGCTGTGATGGTGGAGGCAGGCTCATCCATCGCATGCCCTGTCCCTTGCCCAAAATGCCTAGAAATATGAGCAGACACCAAAAGATGTTCATTCTTGCTGGTGATCGTATTTAAGGGCTTTTTAATATCATAAGCCAGCCGATCACCACCGAAACCTGTTTGACCTATACGCGCGATCGATGGAATAATTACAGTTTGCCCACCGCTACCCGTTATTGTCCGAAGAGGATCACAAGGATGATAAATATATTTCCCACGCCCTGTTGATTTTGAATGCGCCGAAGTGCTGATAAAAGGCACGATATTAACAGGCGAAGGCACCTTAGCGATAGAAGGCACCACAAGGCCGTGGGCATCACGGCCACAAATTGTCTTAAAAGGCTCCTTAACATCAGCCCCCCTAAAACCTTCACCACCGTGATTGCACGTCACAATAAAAGGTTCTTTTGCATCTAGAACAAATTTCTTAATCCCACGTGCAATTCTTGCCATCGTATTAGGCGCTAGTGGCTTTTTACGATCAAAAATGGACTGTGACGGCGCATCCCAATCAATACACTCTCCTGCTGTTTTATAAGGAATTAAATCTGAACCCGTTGATTTTGGCCCATGCGTTGGTTCTGGCCATTTGATTTTAACACCGTCGCACCTGGCAATCATGAAGAAGCGTTTACGAATGGTAGGACTGCCATAATCACAGGCCTTTAATTCGCGCCATTCCAAATCATAGCCCTGAAATTTTAAATCCTTCACCCAACGATCAAAATATTCACCTTTTCGCGCAGGATCAGGAATTTCCACCATGTCACCGGCTTTATTTTTTGCTGAAATTGTGGGGCCCCATGTTTTAAACTCTTCCACATTTTCCATAAATATTTGACGGGGCCGTACCATCGCCGCCCATTTGATAATCACATCCGCAAGGCCGCGAATTTCCTTTTTGACCGGCTTAGATCCACGGGCCTTTGAAAAATGCGTGCAATCAGGTGAAGCCCACATCAAACCGACCCTTTTACGACCCCCACCATATTTTTGGATAACGTCCGTGGGTGGCTGATCCCAAACACTTTCATTCAGATGGATCGTGTCCGGGTGGTTAGCTTCATGCATCGCAATTGCGGGGGCCGAATGATTAATCGCGATATCAGGATGATGCCCCGTTGCTGCAAAAATCCCCTCCGAAGCACCACCGCCGCCACAAAAAGAATCAATAATCAGTTCATGTTTTTGGATATTCATGAGCCTTCCCCATCACGCTGCGCCTCTTCAAGAGCATCATAAGGTTTTCCCAACATCCCTCTAAAAAATTCATCTATCCCAACATCAGGGAATTCATTATAAGTTTCCCCATATAGTTTGCGACCAGACAACTTTTTGCCAACCTTCCGCATAACATTCATCCGAAAAGCTCCACCCATAAAAATAAAACTGGATACTGCCGATTTATTCAATGTTTGAAATTGCAGGGCACTCATGCAAGTCGAGTTACTTGAACCATCAAGGCACCACGACCCCCATTGCTTAAAAAAGAAAGGCACATTATTGACCGCACACTGGGTCTTAATATTCCATATCCAATCGGGATGGGTTGGGCGTGCGCCCGATCCCGTTTCCCCACCTGCGATCACCCAGTGTATTTTTGGATTAATAAAGCTATCCGTAACAGCCGATGCGTTAAATTTTCCACTCAAACAATTATATGTCATTTTTGGGCGCGCCTTCTTAGACGTATCTATCAAAGTTAAATCGATAGCCCCCAATAAAGGTTCAATACTTAAAAATCGAACAGCTGCAGGAATTTCCAATAAATATGGAATTCGAAGATCCGCCATCTTTTGATTTTCAACGGTGGTACCTAACCAAACATTTGGATATCCACCTTGCCCCCAATCATCGGGTAGAAATTCTTGTATCAATTTGGGCCGCTTAGTTAAAATCAACCAATCAAGGTTGGGTGTAGCTTTGATTAATTCCCATAATTTAAGGCGTTCAGCTGCAGGGGCTTCTTTATCAAAAACATCGCCCATAGAGGCGCAAAAAACACGAGGGCGCGTACGATCTTTAACCGCGCGTTTTTGCCATTTCAAAGGCTTCTGCCAATGTTTATCACCAAAGGTTTTATATTCCCCGCTGTCCCATTTCACACCGAAACGCCGCCCAATATCGGCTGCATAACAATTATCACAGGCCGAACTTATACGGCGGCATCCATGCCACGGGTTAAATGTATGATCGCACCATTCTATTTTTGTATTTTCTGCCATGTTAAAACTCCTTGGTCACAGGGTTGGCATTAAAGTGGTCGTCAGTTTCCTTGACGGATTTAATAATTCGTTCAATAGTTGCCGCTT
>CBFCZA010000326.1:0-3565 GCA_965602285.1 uncultured Curvivirga sp.
ACGTTTTTGCTAATAACCTACGGGATCTTTTATTGGCTGCTCCGGGTGGCGGTAGGGCGACGATTACATTGGACCCAGGGTTTCGGTCTGGTGTGAAAGTTGCCGTTGTGGATGCCACAGGTAAGTTGATGGATACAGCGACGATCTATCCACATCAGCCGCAAAAGCAGTGGGATCAATCATTGGCAGTTCTTGCAGCATTATGCGTTCGGTTTAAAGTTGAATTGGTGGCTATTGGCAATGGAACGGCCTCTCGCGAAACAGAACAGCTTGCAACAGAGTTAGGCAAAAAGCATCCTGAATTGAAATTAACGAATGTGATGGTTTCCGAAGCTGGAGCCTCTGTTTATTCTGCGTCCGAATTTGCCTCTAAAGAAATGCCTGATGTAGATGTTGCCCTTCGTGGTGCGGCTTCTATTGGTCGAAGATTACAAGACCCTTTGGCGGAATTGGTAAAAATTGACCCTAAGTCAATTGGTGTTGGGCAATATCAACATGATTTAAGTGAGTTTAAATTAAATAGGATGTTGGATACGGTTGTCGAGGATTGCGTGAATGCCGTCGGCGTTGATTTAAATATGGCATCCGCACCATTATTGTCACGGGTGGCAGGTGTTGGTCCGGCATTGGCAGAATCTATTGTAGCTTACCGTGATAGCCACGGGGCTTTTGCCAATAGGAAAGCCTTAAAAGAAGTTCCACGTCTTGGGGCAAAGGCATTTGAACAATGCGCTGGCTTCTTAAAAGTAATGGATGGTGATAACCCACTAGATCGATCCACCGTACATCCAGAAGCCTATCCAATTGTTAAAAAAATTATTATGAAAATGGGAAGTGATATCAAATCGTTAATGGGGGATAGTGTCACATTAAAGTCTTTGGTCGCGAATGATTTTATTACTGATAAATTTGGGGAACCAACGATTAAGGACATTTTGTCTGAATTGGAAAAACCCGGCCGTGATCCGCGCCCAGAATTCAAAACGGCGACTTTCCAAGAAGGCGTGAATGAGGTGAAAGACCTTAAACCGGGTATGATGTTAGAAGGCGTTGTGACAAACGTTGCGAATTTCGGTGCGTTTGTTGATGTTGGCGTCCATCAAGATGGTTTGGTTCATGTGTCATTACTTGCCGATAAATTCGTAAAAGATCCGCGCGAAATAGTGAAACCGGGTGATGTTGTTAAAGTCAAAGTGATGGAGATTGATATCCCACGTAAGAGGATCTCACTTTCCATGCGTATGGGGGAGGTGCCTGATATGAAAAAGGCAACAACGAGACCTTCTGAAGTAAAAAGTAAGGGGCAGATGAAATCTAAACAACCCTCTCGCAAACCCACGGAAAAGAAATCAGGTCATTCAAGTGGTTCTGGCTCTATGCAAAATAACGCATTTGCAGCTGCTTTTGCTGCTGCCCAAAAGGGAAAGAAATAAAACCTAAAATGTTTACCTTTTTTAAAAGGTTAGCTAAAGTTAGTAAGTATTTAAATGGGGATTGGATAAGTGGCGGCAGGACATAAGGCGCATGTCATTCTTTTTGGGAATGAAAAGGGTGGATCTGGTAAGACAACAACAGCTTTTCATGCTGCAATTGGATTGCTACGCCTTGGTTTCACTGTTGCGACTATTGATTTAGATGTCAATCAGCGAAGCCTAACGCGATATCTAGAAAATAGACGGAAATATTGCGAAAAATCTGATGTTTGGTTACCAATGCCAACCCATGTTTGTATGGAGAATAGTGTTTTTGATAGCATGGAAGAAGCCAAAAAAGACTTGGCAGCACAATTAGAACAACAAATAGAAGCTTTTCGAAATGATTATGATTTTATCCTAATGGACACGCCGGGCGCAGATGTTCATATCTCACGTATCGGTCATACATTTGCTGACACTTTAGTGACGCCAGTGAATGATAGTTTCGTAGATTTAGATTTACTGGTTGAGGTTGACGATGGACCGATTGATCAGTGCAAGCCAAGTCACTATGCGCGAATTGTCATGACCCAACGCCAAATGCGTTTCGAACGCGATCGTTCTGGAATGGATTGGATTATTCTTCGAAATCGACTGGGGCATTTGCAATCAAAAAATACAACACGAATATTTGAATCTTTACAAATTTTAGCTGGAAAAATGGGGTTCCGTATGGCACCCGGGGTCTCAGAGCGTGCAATCTATAGAGAACTTTTTCCTACGGGCCGAACTGTCTTGGATGTATTGGAAACCCGCAAGAAGGGGGAGAGGGTTTCAATGTCGCATTTGGCTGCACGTCAAGAAATCAGGGAATTCCTTAAAATATTATGGCTTCCTAGGGTTTCAAGTAAATTAGAAAAACTCAATTAATATGGATTCTAACTAAACGTGTATCCTATTGTAAATTAAAGATTTTACTTTGATTGATGGCTATGGTGCTATCTAATTATTTTCTTGACCTTCAGGTGGCTTTCGTTAAGCTTCATTTAGACACACTATGCTTTAGTAAGATGTTTTTTAATATTTTTTGAAGTGACCTTCTTTCAATATATGATTGATATTACTTTACTTTATAATGAAGGTTCTATGTTTCATAAAAGTAAGAAACGGTGAGAAGATGGATGCTGCAATACTGAATAAAACAACCAAGGGAATGGAAGTTGTTCTTCCTGCTGTTTTGGATCTGGGGCAGGCTGAAAAGCTGTGGGTGTTGTTTGGTCAGGTTATTGATACGGGCAGTGATGTGGATGTGGATGCTTCTCGGGTGGAACGTGTTTCAACAGCGCCAATTCAAATAATTATGTCTGCGGCTATGGCTATAGAAAAAAATAAATTTAACTTTATAATTAAGAAATCTAGTGACGCATTTATGGCTGGTATACAAGAACTTGGGGTAGAGTCACATTATGCAAAATGGAGGGACGGATAATGGCTTTGAAGATAATGGCGGTAGATGATTCTAAGACGATGCGTGATATGGTTTCTTTCACGTTAAGGAATGCCGGACATGACGTGATTGAGGGGAACGACGGACAACATGCCCTATCTGTTTTGGATGGGGAGCCAGTAGACCTGATAATTACGGATATTAATATGCCTGTTATGGATGGTATTGCTCTTATAAAAGAGCTGCGTGCTATGCCTGCTTATAAGTCCGTTCCTATTTTAGTTTTGACCACTGAATCTGATGGTTCTAAGAAAAATGAAGGTCGTGCCGCAGGGGCGACAGGGTGGATTGTTAAGCCATTTAATCCAGAGAAGCTTTTACAGGTTGTAGCTAAGGTATGCCCTTAAAATAATTATCCGTGAAAGTTTGATGTGTTATGCATAAATGTTTGGATTATAATAGGTCTTTGAATTTTAAAAAACAAAAAAAGGGAGTAGGCAGTGTCCGATTTAGGTGACTTTAACCTTGATCAATTCAAGGAAACCTACTTCGAAGAATGCAGCGAACTTCTTGCTGATTCTGAGGCGAGGCTTATGTCTTTGCAGGAGAACCCAGAAGGCGATATTTCTGAGGACCTTCATGCAATTTTCCGTGCAGTACATTCCGTTAAGGGCGGTGCCGGTGCCTTTAATTTTGAACAATT
>CBFCZA010000327.1:0-3557 GCA_965602285.1 uncultured Curvivirga sp.
ATGAAAAGCTTTAAAACTTCGTGGCAGTATTTGATATTATTTGGATATATTTTATGGCTAAATGGGTGGGACTGGAGAAGTTAATTGGTTATTCGTGATTCGGTATATATTGCGCTCTTCGCAGCGATCATTGTTGGCTTAGGTGCCTTTCCCCCTATCACTATTCCCGCCGTCGGTGTTCCTATCACTGCACAATCCCTTGGGGTGATGTTAGCTGGTGGTATTTTAGGGGCGAAACGTGGGGCTTTGGCTCTTGTTCTGTTCTTGGTCTTGGTGGCTATTGGTCTGCCGTTATTGTCAGGTGGACGTGGCGGTTTTGCCGTTTTTGCAAGTGCTAGCGGTGGTTTCTTGATCAGTTGGATTGTCGGTGCATATATGACAGGTCTTCTTGTTGAGAAATTCTGGGCGAAATTGAGTTTTGAGAAAGCTTTATTTGCTACGGTCATCGGCGGGATTGTCGTTGTTTATAGCATTGGTGTCCCATGGGTTGCTGTTGTTGCTAAAATTTCTTTTACAAAAGCTTTTGTCGGATCGATAGCCTTTGTACCGGGTGATATTGTAAAGGCCCTGATTGCTGCGGCTGTTATTGTTGTGGTAAAAAAATCATACCCTATTATTTCTAAGAACTCATGATTGAATTTGATAATGTCACGGTAAAAAAAGAAGAACATGTTATTTTACGTGACATTAATCTGACGCTTGATCATAAACGCGTGGGCATTATTGGCCATAATGGGTCGGGCAAAAGCACGTTTATCCGTCTTATTAATGGCATTGAACAACCCGCAGAGGGGCGCGTTCTTGTTGACGGGTATTCCTGCAAAACTGAGCGAAAAAAAGTTTTGAAAAAGGTAGGGTTTGTTTTCCAAAACCCTGACAATCAAATCGTTTATCCTATTGTTCGTGAAGATTTGGCCTTTGGATTGAAAAACCGCCGCTTACCTAAAGAAGAAGTTCATCCAAAGATTGAGGTTTTGGCCGAAAAATTTCAAGTGAGTCACCTTTTAGATCGCTTTACCCATAATTTGAGTGGTGGTGAAAAACAGATTATCGCCTTGCTTGGTGTATTGATTATGGAACCAAATTATATTGTTTTGGATGAACCAACCACTTTGTTGGATTTGAAAAATAAGAAAAGGGTTATGGATATACTTGATGGGTTGGATCAAACAATCATTGTTGTTTCACATGATTTGGATTTTCTAAAAAACTATGATCATGTCTTATGCTTTGAAAAAGGGCGTATGGTTAATCAAGGTCCTCCCTCGGCTGTTATCGCTAAATATAAAGCTGATGCCTTATGTTAGGTAGTCTTTATTTCTATGGGGATAGTGTTCTTCATAGACTTTCTCCACGGGTGAAAGTGTTGAGTTTGATTTTGACGGGAACTCTTATCTTTTTGGTTGAGGAATTGCTGATTGTAGGTGGCTTTACTGCCGTAGTAATCGGCTTATATCTATTGGCTCAAATTCCACTGAAAATGATGTTGCAACAATTGAAACCAGCTATTTGGATATTGTTAGTCATCTTTATTGTTCAGCTTTATAGTCAAAATATCGAATTTGCCAGTTTGGTCATCTTACGCTTTGCATCCTTAATATTATTGGCAGGTTTAGTGACTTTAACCACCCGTACATCTGATATGGTTGAAGGTATAGAACAAAGCCTTCGCTATTTTCATCGTTGGCTACCTGTAGAACGTATCAGTCTTACGATTACTCTTTGCATCCGTTTCATTCCTGCCATTCGTGGGATTGTGGATGATGTGAAAGAAGCTCAATTAGCACGCGGGTTTTCCACGAATATTTTTGCTATTACAGTGCCAGTCATTATTCGCACACTTCAAATGGCAGACCAAATTTCCGAAGCCATCTATGCGCGTTCTTTTGAAGTAGAACCCTATCAACCAGACCACTTATAAGCATCGGGTGGGGCTATGGTTTTATCAACAATTTTTCAACAAATACAAAATCATGTAGAATCTTTAGGAGATAAAAAAGCCCTTATCTTTGACGGTGTCGAATTTTCATTTCAGGATTTTTATCAACTAGTTTCACGTTATAGGTCGAACTTTACTGGGTTGGAGGGAAAGGCTATAGCCCTTCTTGTGCCAAATAGTGTTGACGTTTTGGCCTTGTTTGTTGCTGGTGTTAGTATGAATTGTAACGTTCAAATTTTGAATTATGATTGGCCTGATCCTATGGTAGATAGGTTGATTGGCGAACATAAACCCGCATTAGTAATTTCAGATCGTCCCATCGAAAATTGCGACCATTTAATGAAGATAGATGAACTTTCAGGGCCTATGATTTCGCGAAATATTTCTATTATGGAAGATGCATCGTTACCTTTTTATACTGGCTTCACTTCTGGATCGACAGGGGGACCTAAAGGATTTGTTAGAAGCCAGCAATCATGGCTTGATAGTTTTGATGCGGATCAGGATGTCTTTGGGCTAAAGCCAGAAGATGTAATCATTGCGCCAGGGAATTTAGCACATTCATTATTTATCTATGCAGCCATAAGAAGTCTGTATTTAGGGGCTACTGTTCTGATTTTCAGTAATTTTCGACCAAACAGAATAAGGCGCATGATGGAACAACATCACGCATCAGTAATTTATGCGACCCCTACACAATTACGTTCTTTGATGGATTGTCCGCAAGGTGAACCACTCGATAGTTTACGTCTTATTCTTTCATCTGGTTCCAAATTTCCTGTTGAATGGTTTTTAGAAACCAAAACGCACTTTCCTAATAATGACCTTTTTGAATTCTATGGATCTTCTGAACTAAGCTATATTTCCACTCGACAAATGACATTGGAGACTAAGTCATCAAATGTGGGAAAGCCATTCCCAGGTGTTGACGTTAAAATCTTTTCTCCTGAATTCACTGACATGGAAAATTATGATATTGGCCAAATCTATGTGAAGAGTAAATTTTGCTTTCTGGGATATGCCATGACTTCTGGTTCCTATGATAAAGGAGAATGTATGTTTCATGGTGATTATCTAAGTGTAGGTGATATGGGATATATGGATGCAGAAGGTGATTTGCATTTAATAGGGCGGGTGGATCGAATGTTCCAATCGTCTGGTCGAAATATATATCCTGAAGAAATTGAAGATGTGTTGCTGGGCCATCCAGACATTACCAATGTTGCGGTCTTTGGTGAAGAGAACGCAAGAAAGGGTGCTGTGGTAACGGCTGTTCTAAATGGGAAAAACAAAATCGATCTAAAGTCTATTTTACTCCATTGTCGGCAAAATCTAGCCCCTTATGCAGTACCTATTCGTTTTTACGTGATAGATGTTTGGCCCTATACTGTATCTGATAAAAGCGATATACAGAAAATTAAGTTAGAGTTAAAAACAGGGCAATTGAAACTTTTATGACCAACGCTGTTTACCTGATCGCTGCAAAACGCACGGCTGTTGTGCCACGGAATGGCGCGTTTTCGTTATTACAAGCGCACGAGTTAGCCGCGCCTGTTATTCAGGATATCATATCAGAAACATCTTTGGATATAGATCAGGTTGATGCTGTTGTTTTAGG
>CBFCZA010000328.1:0-3549 GCA_965602285.1 uncultured Curvivirga sp.
AAAGTTGATTCGTTACTGGCTGAGTTATGATAGGGATTTGAAATTTTGGATCGTTTTGAACAATTGCGCCTGCTAGAGGCTTTGTTATTTTCCGCCCGTGAACCCGTGTTGGAGAAGCATTTAGCAGAACGAATGCCCACAGATGCTGATTTAACAGGGCTATTAGAAGAATTACAGGCCATGTATGCAAATCGTGGTGTGCAGCTTCGTAAAATTGAAGTCAGTAAGTCAGAAAATAGCTGGGCTTTTAGAACCGCGGATGACCTTGCGGGATATATGACCATATCGCGTGAAGTTGAAAAGAAATTAAGCCGTGCAGCTATCGAAACTCTATCTATCATCGCCTACCATCAACCGATAACCCGTGTTGAGATCGAAGATATTCGTGGTGTATCTTTGTCTAAGGGAACAATGGATATTTTATTGGAGGCCAATTGGATTAAACCTAAAGGCAGACGGCAATCGCCCGGACGTCCTGTAACATGGGGTATTACACCTGCCTTTCTTGATCACTTTGGTTTAGAAAGCAATAAAGATCTGCCGGGCATGGAAGATCTTAAGGCTGCTGGAATTTTAGAAAACCGCCCCGGCCTTGGTACTTTGGCAATGCAACAAAGCGAATCATCCTTTGATGTGGATGATGAAGATGATGATGATTTACAAGATGAACTTTTTGATCTTGAAGACGAGTATGAAGCTGTGGAAGGTGATGAGGATATAGCCTTATCTTAAACAGTAAACTTCGTTAACCTTTTTTATCAGGGGCAATAATAACACTTCAGTTGAATTGTAGGCTTGAACCTGCGACTGCCTCGCAATATAAGTTAAGTATGAATAAAATTGATCAATCACCAAGTGTTACTCCATCTATAAGTGAACCAGAGAAAGCTGCGTTAGCGTTTGTTAACTTGCGCCACTCTTATGATACTGTATCTGCGGTTCAAGGGGTAGATCTGTCTATTGCACCAGGAGAGGTCGTTTGCCTTCTTGGCCCTAGTGGTTGTGGCAAAACAACAGCCCTACGCCTTGCAGCGGGCTTGGAGAAACCGACAGATGGTTCTGTGTGGGTGGCTGGTAGCAAAATGGCTGATTCGTCTTTTTGTTCTCCACCAGAAGAGCGTAATGTAGGTTTGGTTTTTCAAGATTACGCGCTTTTCCCACATTTGACGGTTGGAAAAAATGTTGCTTTTGGTATTTCTGATATTTCCACTTCCGAACAAGAGACACGTATAAATGATAGTCTGTCTCAAGTTGGCATGACTGATTATATAGACAGCTACCCTCATATGTTGTCAGGAGGGCAGCAACAACGTGTTGCCCTTGCCCGTGCTATGGCAAGAAACCCTGATTTGATTTTATTGGATGAACCTTTCAGTGGGCTTGATGCACGTTTACGTGATAGAGTCAGGGATCGAACATTGCATGTGTTAAAAGGCTTAGGTGCTGCGACTTTGATGGTGACACATGATGCGGAAGAGGCCATGTATATGGCAGATCGAATCGCTGTGATGTTTCAGGGTGAAATTGTTCAGGTCGGGACACCTGCAGAACTCTATAATAGGCCTATGAATTCCTTTGTAGCTGAATTTTTTGGGGATGTGAATCGCCTTAGCTATCCTGTCATTGAAAATAAGGTTTCTACACCTTTAGGGGAATTCGCTGTTGGTGAATCCTTACATGGCGAATCAAAAAGTGGAAATGTTGAAGTTATTATTCGGCCAGAAGCAATTCATTTAGAACCTACAGATATTGTTTCAAACGAAGATGCCATTGCGTTAGGGACTGGTTATGCAAAGGTACTTGCGGCAAGGTTGTTAGGGCGGACAAGCCTTATTCATTTATGTACGTGTGAAACCACAGGGCAGGAGCTTCACCTTCATGCACGTGTTTCAGGACAATATTTGCCGGAAGAGGGATCTATCCAAAAGTTATCTCTTGATCAAAATCAAGTGTTCTTCTTTCCAGTAGAAAAAGCTTAATTAAAGCGATTATCTCTAATTTTATTATTTTAGTTGTTTTTTTAGTTCCTTCAGTGCTTTTAAGGGTAATAAATTTGCATTTTTTGTAAAAATTACTATATCAGGCATTGCGACGTCGGGTGGCTTCTGTAATGATCCTTTCGAATAGGGAGACAGGGTGTATACCCTGCATTTATTGTATTTATTAATAATAATATTCCACGAAATTTAATGATGGAATTTTACTTTTGGAGATTTTAAGATGGGTGCATTTAGCATTTGGCATTGGGTAATTGTTTTAGTTGTTGTTTTGGTTCTTTTCGGTGGCAAAGGCAAAATTTCTGGCATTATGGGTGACTTTGGTAAAGGCTTGAAGTCTTTCAAAAAGAACATCAAAGAAGAAACAGCAGAAGCATCAGATAAAGATGATGCGAAGCAAATTTCTGAAACAAGCGATGCTGCGGATTCTTCTGAATCAAAAGACAAGTCAGCTAAAAGCTAGTCTGTTTGATAGGGCCGGTTTTAGGATCGGCTCTTTTGGTTCTACGTGTTTAAACCCGTAGTTTATTCATTCTCTACCCCAGAGAATTTAGGGATATGTATCTATGCTTGATATTGGCTGGCCTGAGCTGATGGTAATCGGAGTCCTCACTGTAATTGTGGTGGGCCCGAAAGAATTACCCCGTGTGTTACGCTCTGTAATGGGCGTGGTTCGTAAGATTCGTATGATGGCGGGTGACTTTCAATCCAGTGTCGAAGATATCGCACGTGATGCTGATCTTGCTGATATCAAAAAAGATATTGAAAAATCCCACAAAGAAACCATGTCTGGAAAATTGGAAGATCTTATCGACCCTGAGGGGGAGATTGATAAAACCATGAAAGATATGGATGACGATGTGAAAAAGGTGAAGTCGGACAGTGTGGCTGCGGCCAATAGTTCAGATAAATAATCCCTTTTAAGATATAGAATTTGGAAATGAAAATCGAATGAGCAACGTTGAATTAGAAGAAAAAGCCCCGTTGATTGAGCATTTAACCGAGCTGCGTAAACGTCTGATGATTTCAGTCGTGTTCTTGTTACTCTCGTTCTTTATTATGTTTCCATTTTCTGGATATATTTTTAATTTCTTACTTGAGCCATTAAACCAAATTTGGAGTGATCAAGAAGGTCGCCGTGTGATTTATACCGCCCTTCATGAGAAATTTTTTGTTGATATTAAGATTGCATTTTTTGCGGGATTCTTTATTTCATTCCCTATTATCGCTTCCCAAATTTGGATGTTTATGGCCCCGGGCCTTTATAAACATGAAAAGGCTGCGTTTGCGCCATTTTTAATAGCAACACCGATTTTATTTATAATGGGTGCATCGTTTGTTTATTATATTGTATTGCCAGCTGCGTGGGAATTTTTCGCGGGGTTTGAACAATTAGGACAAACCGGTGATCTTGATATTCAACTAGAACCGAAGGCCAATGAGTATCTTTCGTTGGTGATGCGATTAATATTTGCATTTGGATTTAGTTTTGAATTGCCAGTTATCCTTACTTTATTAGCCCGGATGGGAATTGTTACACCTGATGGTCTTC
>CBFCZA010000329.1:0-3546 GCA_965602285.1 uncultured Curvivirga sp.
GAGGGAACGTAACAGCTGCTGAAATAGCAGATGCATAAATTTGACTAAGAAACTTAAAGCCTGAGATGTGAGAAAGTCACCGCATTAAAGGGGTCAAATTTCAAAAAGGAAGACTGTGACTACTGAACGTTAACAACAGAAAGTGTGAACAATGTCCGATAATGAAACAAAAATCTCAAGACGTGAGATGTTAACCACACCTGCCAAAGCAGCAGCATTGGTGGGAGTGGCAAGTGCAACAGGCATGGGGGCTGCTAGTATATTAGGCCCAAAATCAGCGATGGCTGCGAATTCTAAAGCGGCAACAGATGCACATGTAGGGCCCGGTGATCTTGATGAATATTATGGTTTTTGGTCCTCTGGACAAGCAGGCGAAATGCGGATTTTAGGTATCCCATCCATGCGTGAATTGATGCGGGTTCCTGTTTTCAATCGTTGTTCTGCAACAGGTTGGGGGCAAACAAATGAAAGTAAGAAAATTTTAACTGAAAACTTACTTCCAGCCACAAAAGAATACCTTAAAGACAGAGGTGGAAATTATGATAATGGTGATTTGCATCATCCTCATATGTCTTTCACCGACGGTACTTATGATGGCAGATATCTCTTTATGAATGATAAGGCGAATACCCGTGTGGCACGTGTTCGTGTGGACATCATGAAATGTGATAAGGTTATTGAAATTCCTAATGCCTCTGACATACATGGTTTACGTCCGCAAAAATACCCGCGTACAGGCTATGTCTTTGCCAATGGGGAGCATCGCGTACCTTTGAATAATGACGGTCGTGTTTTGGATGATCCTTCAAAATATGTCGCGATCTTCTCTGCTATTGATGGCGATACTATGGAAGTGAAATGGCAAGTCCAGGTGAATGGTAATCTAGATAATGTGGATTGTGATTACCAAGGTAAATATGCCATTTCATCTTGTTATAATTCAGAAGAAGCCGTGACACTTCCTGATATGATGTCAGCAGAACAAGATTGGGCTGTTGTATTTGATATTGAGGCAATTGAAGCAGGTGTTGCTGCTGGTGACTTCGAAACTTTTGACACTGATGTTCCTGTGTTGGATGGACGTAAGGGGTCTAAATATACCCGTTATATCCCTATTCCAAACAGTCCACATGGTGTGAATGCGTCTCCTGATGGCAAATATATGATGATCAATGGTAAATTGTCGCCAACAGTTTCAGTGATCGAATTAGCGAAATTGCCAGATCTATTTGCTGATAAAATCAAACCACGCGATACAATCGCTGCAGAACCAGAATTAGGCCTTGGCCCTCTTCATACTGCATTTGATGGTAAGGGTTTTGCCTACACAACATTATTCCTAGATAGCCAGATGGTTAAATGGGATATCGATAAAGCCGTTCGTAAATATGCGGGCGAAGATATTGACCCTATCGTTGAAAAAGTCGATGTAGCTTATCAGCCGGGACATAACCATACTTCGATGGGTGAAACAAAAGAGGCCGATGGTAAATGGCTTGTGTCTTTGAATAAATTCTCAAAAGATCGCTATATCAATGTGGGTCCTTTGAAACCAGAGAATGAGCAGCTTATTCATATTGGTGGGGAGCACATGGAAATTGTCCATGATGGCCCAACCTTTGCGGAACCACATGACTGTATCATTGTCCATCGTTCTAAAGTAAATCCAGATCATCTATACAAGCGTACTGACCCTACCTTTGCTGATGCCGTAGCGCAGGGAAAAGCCGACGGCATTGATATGGAGGATGCGGATGAAGATTCCATCGTTCGTGATGGTAACAAAGTTCGTGTGTATATCACTTCTATGGCGCCTAATTTCTCCATGGAACAATTTACTGTGAAAGAAGGAAATGAAGTAACTGTCTATGTCACTAATATGGATGATGTAGAAGATCTTACTCATGGGTTCTGTCTTGGTAACCATGGGATCGCGATGGAAGTTGGCCCGCAGGCTACTGCATCCGCAACCTTCATTGCAGGGCGCCCCGGTGTTCATTGGTTCTATTGCCAGTGGTTCTGCCATGCTTTGCATATGGAAATGCGTGGACGCATGTTGGTTGAACCGAAATAAGGTAACCCAGTATGTGTAGCCTTATTTCCTTTAAAGAATATGTAAAAGTAACTGCTATGGCGATCATAGCAGTTACTTTACTGATCACTATACCTTTAGAGGAAATATCTGCGGCCACTATAACCGTTAAAGCAGAAGCGGGAGAAGCCACTCATGCAATTGAAATGGCTTCTTCCGGTGATGTTTTGCTTTTTCAAAAAGGAACACATACAGGCCCCTTAGTCATTGATAAACCTTTAACCATTACAGGGGAAGAGGGCACCATCATTGATGGTAAAGCAACAGGTACTGTTATTAAGGTTCTTGCTGAAGATGTAACCCTAGAGGGGTTAAAGATAGTCAATTCTGGTATTAGTTTACCCGACAAAGATTCTGGCATTTTTATTCATAAGACAGCCCATCGTGCTATGGTTAGAAATAACTATTTAGAAAATAATCTCATAAGCATTTATTTATGGGGTGCTGATGATGCTATGGTTTTAAATAATGTTGTTTTAGGGCGGCAAGATTTGCGTGTGAATGAACGTGGGAACGGCATTCAACTATGGAAGTCTAATGGATCTCAAGTCATAGATAATGTAGTGAAATATGGTCGAGATGGTATTTTTGCCATGACGACTAAAGATAATGTTTTTCGAAATAACACCATGGAACATACACGTTTTGCCGTACATTATATGTATGCAAATGATAGTGTTTTAGAAGGTAATATATCGCGCAATAATCATGTGGGGTACGCCTTAATGTTTTCTGCGAATATGCAGGTCAAAAACAATAGCAGTAAAGATGATCGTGATCATGGTATAGCCCTTAATTATGCAAACGCATCCAAGTTTGAAGGTAACCAAGTTGAGGCTGTAGGCGATAAATGCATCTTCATTTATAATTCCAGTAAAAATATTTTCAAAGGAAATAGTTTTAAAGGCTGCGGTATCGGGGTTCATTTTACCGCAGGTTCAGAACGCAATTCCTTATATGAAAACGCATTTATAGCGAACCAAACACAGGTGAAATATGTGGGTACGCGAAATTTGGATTGGGCATTTGAGGGACGGGGAAATTACTGGAGTGATAATCCTGCCTTTGATTTAAATGGGGATGGTATTGCTGATGCGGCCTATCGCCCTAATGATATGATAGATCGTGTTGTTTGGGCTTACCCTATGTCTAAATTATTGTTAAATTCACCTGCTGTTCAAGTTCTAAGGTGGGCGCAGTCTGCCTTTCCTTCCATTCGGGTTGGGGGCGTTTTTGATAGTGCCCCCCTTATGCAACCCCTTCATAATTTAAGCACAAACCAGGCAGGAGCCAATAATGGTTAACAGTCTTGAACTTAGTCATGTAACCAAAGAATATCCTGATATGAAAGCATTGAAAGATGTTTCATTGGTCTTGCCTGAAGGGCAGTTAATGGCCCTTGTCGGACATAATGGCGCAGGGAAAACGACTTTAATTAAACTGATGCTTGGTCT
>CBFCZA010000330.1:0-3533 GCA_965602285.1 uncultured Curvivirga sp.
CCCAAAACCATCAGGCGCACCAATACGAAGGTTGCCAGAAAGCGTTTGTCCAGAAAGCTGAACCCGCTCTTTCGTTAGTACAGAAACATCTTCGATCTGTTGTGCTAAAGGTAAGATATTCTCCCCTAGCGCTGTTAAATGAAATCCCTGTTCATCCTGCTCAAAAAGTTTAATACCCAAAGCGTTTTCCAAGGCCGCGATCCGCCTAGAGACAGTTGTATGTTTCACTCCAAGCGTTTTAGAGGCCGTTAACAAACGCCCCTTACGTGCCACTTCTAGAAAATAGCGAAGATCATTCCAATTAAAATCATTTTCAATCATACTGTGCAAATAAGCACACTAAATTATAAAAATAAACATTTTAATGCTGTTATTTGGGCATCATAATATTTTAATTGAACTCGCGGGATAATCAGCTCAGTATATTTTCAAGACGCTGATTTATATTATTTATAGGGTATAGGCAAAATGAACGATCAAAATTTAAAAGACCTTGGAAATTATGATTACGTAATTGTCGGTGCTGGTTCTGCGGGATGTGTACTTGCAAACCGTTTAAGCGAAGACCCTAAAAACAAAGTTCTATTACTTGAAGCCGGTGGAAGTGATAATAAATTTTGGGTCCATGTTCCTGTCGGATACCTCTATTGTATGGGAAATCCAAAGACGGATTGGTGTCTAAAAACCGAAGCTGAAGAAGGCCTAAATGGTCGGTCCCTTAATTACCCACGCGGTAAAGTTCTAGGGGGGTGCTCCTCTATTAACGGTATGATTTATATGCGCGGTCAATCACAAGATTATGATCAATGGTCGGACCTTGGCAATGAAGGATGGGGCTGGAACGATGTTCTTCCATATTTCAAAAAGTCAGAACGTCATTATGGTGGCAAAGACGATTATCATAATGACCAAGGCGAGCTTTATGTTCAAAAACAACGCCTATCTTGGCCTATCTTGGATGCGGTTAGGGATGCTGCCGAAGAGCTTAACATTCCAAAAACGGAAGAATTCAATGATGGGAACAACGAAGGTGCTGGTTACTTCCCTGTCAATCAGAAGAAAGGCATTCGCTGGAACTCTCGTAAAGCATTCGTTAAACCTGCGAAAAATCGCCCTAACTTACATGTGGTGACTGGTGCACATGTCAAAAAATTACGTTTTGATGGCTTAAAAGTTACAGGGGCCGACTTATCCGTGAATGGAAAAGATGCATTTGTCACCTCAAACAAGGAAGTTCTTTTATCAGCTGGCTCCATCGGTTCCCCGCAAATTTTACAACTTTCCGGCGTAGGCCCATCATCTGTGTTAAAAGATAAAGGCATCGATGTTGTCCACGAATTAAAAGGTGTAGGCGCGAACTTACAAGATCATTTACAAATTCGCACAATATTCAAGATATCTGGTGCGAAAACGTTAAATGATATGCAAGCAAGTATTTGGGGAAAACTATCAATCGCCGCCCAATATTTCTTTAAACGTTCAGGCCCCATGGCGATGGCCCCTAGCCAACTTGGAATTTTCACAAAATCATCAGAAGAATTTAAAACAGCCAATATTGAATATCATGTGCAGCCTCTTTCGCTAGAAGCCTTTGGCCAACCCTTACATTCATTCCCTGCCATCACTGTTTCCGTATGTAATCTGCGCCCAACAAGCCGTGGAACGTGCCATATTACAGAGAATAACTACAAGGTTCCGCCTGCGATCAAACCTAACTATCTAACGACGGATAGTGACAGACAAGTTGCAGCAGAAAGCATTCGTCATGCCCGTCAATTGATGCAAACGGACCGCTTATCGGCATTTAACCCAACTGAAATCAAACCCGGCCCACAGGTGATTACCGATGATGACCTTGCAAGATCTGCAGGGGACATCGCAACAACGATCTTCCATCCCGTAGGCACCGCAAAAATGGGATCCGATGATATGGCCGTGGTTGATCACCAACTAAAAGTTCATGGTTTAACGGGTGTCAGGGTTGTTGATGGTTCTATCATGCCAACGATTATTTCGGGAAATACCCATGCCCCTATTACCATGATCGCGGAAAAAGCTGCTGATATGATTCTTAACGATCGTTAAGTCTCAACCTTCAAAATACAGAATTACGGGGCTGATGTTTAATTTCATCGGCCCTTTTTTATTCATTAGAATGATTTATTGAACAATCAATTTCCAAACATCGTCTTCTTTCTGCCCCTCATATTCTTTAAATATGAAGAAGAGATAAAATGCGCCTAGTCACTATAGTTAAAGGAAGATGAAATGGGTTTATTACAAGAAGGTAAGTGGGTCGATCAATGGTATGAAACCAAATCATCAGGTGGACGGTTCATGCGAAAAGAGGCACAATTTAGAAACTGGATCACAAAAGATGGATCTGCTGGCAGTTCTGGCATTGGCGGATTTAAAGCCGAAGCAAATCGATATCACCTTTATGTTTCTTATGCCTGCCCATGGGCGCATCGCACATTAATTTTCCGTGCCTTGAAAGGGCTAGAAGATATGATTAGCATTTCTTCTGTTCATTGGTTGATGTTGGAAAGCGGATGGACGTTTGATGAAGGCGAAGGCGTCATTAGCGACCCCATAAACAATAGTGATTTTATGTACCAAGTCTATCTAGCCGCGACCAAGGATTACAGCGGTCGCGTAACTGTCCCTGTCTTATGGGATAAAAAAACCAATAGCATTGTTTCAAATGAATCTTCTGAAATCATACGTATGTTCAATTCTGCATTTGATGATATTGGCGCGATCAAGGGTGATTACTATCCAGAAGCTTTGCGTGCAGACATCGATGATATTAATGAGCGGATCTATGACACCGTGAATAATGGTGTCTACAAAACCGGCTTTGCAACCAGCCAAACGGCTTATGAAGAAGCGATCTATCCATTATTCGAAACCTTAGATTGGTTAGAAGATCGATTAAGTAAAACCCGTTACCTAATGGGGGGGCAAATTACAGAAGCTGATTGGCGGTTATTTACCACCTTGATCCGTTTTGACCCTGTATATGTGGGCCATTTTAAATGTAATATTCGCAGAATTGTAGACTATAAAAATATTTTTGGTTATGTCCGCGATCTATTTCAGATACCAACCGTAGCCGAAACCGTAAAAATGCAACATATCAAAGGTCATTACTATGAAAGCCACCTTATGATCAATCCAACAGGAATTGTACCGAAAGGTCCTGAAATTGATTTCATGGCCCCGCATACCCGCCATGAACTTTAAAGAAAAGCCCCCAGTCTTTATGCTAGACTGGGGGCTCTTAGGAACGGGCTTTAATTATATAATTACAACGCTTGTAACATAGCCTTAGCTACGGCTTCAGAGGAGGCAGGATTTTGACCTGTGATCAATTTACCATCTTCCACCACATAACTTTCCCAATCGTTTCCTTTTAAATAAGTGCCGCCATTTTTTTGTAGCATATCTTCAACAAGGAAAGGTACGATATCTGTAAGTTGAACAGCTGCTTCTTCTGAATTACTGAAACCAGTTACATTTTTGCCATCCAC
>CBFCZA010000331.1:0-3524 GCA_965602285.1 uncultured Curvivirga sp.
AATGGCAGAAGGAGAGGATGCGTTACTCTTCCATGTTTTAAGGGGAAGTTTTGTGCCGTCGTTGGTCTGGAAATATGTCTCTGTTATTTTAGGAATAGTGGGGCCTCCATTTGAAAGCTGTAGACTAGGGGTGCAAGCTGAAAGCAGTTTCAAAAGAAAGATAAGTAAAAAGGCCTTGTGAAATATACCCCACATGTCATAAACCTTTTTCTACTGTGATGAGGGAATCCTAATATTCCATGTGATAATGAAGGAATATTCTGACTTTTCAATCATAAATAGATTGTTTTATTAAATTTCATTAACTTAAGGTGGAACCCCTTATGGCTACAGTAACAGAATTATTCAGTGCAGAACAAATTGCAACGCGCCTAGATGAGATGGCAAAACTTATGGCGTTGGAAATTGAAGAAGAAGTCCTTGTCGTCGGGCTTTTAAAAGGTGCATTTACCTTAACGGCTGATCTGGTTCGCGCCATGGATAAATGGGGGCTTAAGCCACAAGTGGAATTCATGCGCCTCAGTTCCTATGGCAATTCGAAAGAAAGTAGCGGTGAAGTCCTTCTTTCTGGCGGCATTCCAGCTGATATTAGTGGTAAACATATTTTGGTGGTAGATGATATTTTGGATACAGGGCGTACTTTGGCTTATACCAAACGCCTTTTCCGTGTAAATGGTGCGAAGTCGGTTAAATCTTGTATTTTACTTGATAAGCCATCACGCCGTGAAGTCGATGTGAAGCCAACCTATGTTGGATTTGAAGTGCCCGATCTTTTCGTTGTTGGGTACGGTATTGATTATGCAGAAAAATACCGCCACTTGCCATATATAGGCACTGTAGATTAACCTACTTCTATTCATTTAGAAGGTCAGGTTTATATGCTCAAAGATTTCTCGATCCAATCGTCCTTTATGGGGTTACTTGCGGCTTTCGTTGGTTTCTCCAGTGCATTTGCAATTGTATTGCAAGGGCTAAAGGCTGTAGGGGCATCTGACATACAAGCATCTTCTGGATTGCTTGCCGTTTCTATTGTTATGGGACTTGCAGGCATTGTCTTAAGCCTTAAACATAAAATGCCGATCAGTGTTGCTTGGTCTACGCCGGGGGCTGCCCTACTTGCAACCTCTGCCTCTGTTGAGGGGGGCTTTCCTGTGGCCGTCGGGGCCTTTGTTATTTGCAGTGGTTTGATCATAATTTCGGGCCTATGGAAACCACTGGCGCGTGCGGTACGCTTCATCCCCCCAGTGATTGCAAATGCCATGTTGGCGGGGATTTTAGTGAGCCTATGTATTGCACCAGTAAAGGCGATTGCGTTTAATCCATGGTTTGGCTTGCCGATCTTGCTCGCATGGATCATCATGGGGCGGTTTAATAAGTTATTTGCGGTGCCCGCAGCCCTAGGCGCATTCATTCTTGTGTTGGTTTTTGGCGTGGACATGCCCGAAGATAGCGTAGAACAACTTTCAAACTCTCTTGTCCCACAATTGGAGATGGTACGTCCCGTATTTACCATTTCAGGATTGATTGGTGTTGCCTTTCCTTTGTTCATTGTGACCATGGCTTCACAAAATATTCCCGGTGTAACTGTTTTAAAAGTACATGGGTATGAACCGGAACCCGGTCCTTTGTTCACGGTAACGGGTTTATTTTCACTCCTCGCGGCCCCTTTTGGTGGGCATGGTGTGAATTTGGCGGCGATCACCTCAGCCATGTGTGCGGGGGTGGATGCACATAAAGATCCGGATAAACGATACTGGGCCGCCGTTGTTGCGGGTGTTGGTTATATTGTTTTAGGCCTTGTGGCAGGGCTGGTTGTTACTTTTGTTAGTCTGGCACCTGCCATCCTTATAGAGGCGGTTGCGGGGCTTGCTTTGATTGGAGCCTTTTCTAATGCTGCCATGGCCGCCTTTAATGATGTAGATAATCGTGAGGCAGCTGCAGTTACTTTTCTTTTCACTGCCTCGGGTATCAGTTTTGGTGGCATTTCAGGAGCCTTCTGGGGATTGTTAGCAGGTGGCCTTGTTTATATTTTTACGCATCGTGGTGATTAAGGATACGACGTTTGTATAGCCTCGTTAAAAAAGATATTCTTTAAGTAAAGAAACCAATAAAATTGACGATATTGGTAATAAATATTGTTGTAGAATAATGGGAGCTTCACTATCTTCTTTTTGATCTGAAAATACTCTAATGCCCTTAAGTATTTTTTTGGCAAGGGGAACATAAATGAAGTGTGTCATCTGTGATACTGCAATGAAGCAAAATCTTGATTGGGCTTGGCAATGCCCATGTTGTGATTTTTGGCATTCAACATTAGAACCTGCCGCAGGCAGAGGGATTGATGGCCTAGAAGATCTGCGCCGGGAAAATTTCAAAATTCTTTGCGATCAACTTGAACGCTTAACTCCGTTAAAGGATAAAGCTTGCCTTGAAGTCGGTTGTGCCGAAGGATGGTTCCTTGATGAAGCTACTTCACGAAATACAAAATGTGTTGGAATTGAACCTTCTGACGTTTCCAAAATAGCAATGGCTGCAGGTCACGAAGTCAAAGTAGGTTTTTTTTAGACGTTTTAGAGCAAAACCAACAGTTTGATATTATCATTTTCAATGATGTTTTTGAGCATTTGACAGATCCCGTTGAAGCTATAAAAACGTGCGAGGCTTTTTTGAAAATAGATGGATATTTAGTTCTAAACTTACCAAATAGTGATGGGTTTTTCTTTAGGCTTTCTGTTTTTTTGAAGAAACTTGGTATTGAATCAATTTTTGATCGCTTATGGCAAAAGGACTTTCCTCTCCACATCTAACTTATTTTACCCAAGTAATCTTCAGAGGTTCGTATCAAAATACACCGCATTGAAGAAAGTAAAATACTTTTCACTTCCAGCACTTCATAAGAAAGGGTTGAAAGAACGGATCCAAGCTTCACATACTGGTGTGAAGGGGGAAGTGTTATATCTAGCTATTTTAGTGGGGTTGCCGATTATTAACGTGTTACCCAGCGATACAATTGTACTTATTTTCAAGAAGAATGCTTAAAAATAAAAAATTTCATACTCGCAAAGTTGTAAATCATCGAAACACATGTTGCAGGTATTATTGCGATGGCGGGAAATTCTGTATCAGGTAACCACATCGCTAAAACTAAAACATAGATACCCCAGTTGATAAGACCACCAACAGAAATTGAAACCATGTATGAAGTGACTTCTTTGAGAGTTGGCTTTTTCTTCATTTGAAATGAATATGTTCGATTAAGCCACCAACTAGAAACTAAGGCCAAACTGAAAGAGCATAACCTGCCCCAATATGGCCCTAATCCAATAAAGACAAAAAATTGCAAAAAACCTGTGTCTATGAAAAACACAATTCCCCCAATAATCAAAAAAACTATGAGCTGCCTTTTCATTATTTCTTGCTCTTTCCGGTATAAATTGGGTAATACTAACCATCTCCCATTATTTAGGTGAAATGGTCTAATGACTTTAAGTACTGCTTTAAACTTATCAGCACAAAATGTTGCT
>CBFCZA010000332.1:0-3515 GCA_965602285.1 uncultured Curvivirga sp.
GATAAATTGATCTGCATTTTCTTGGATATTGGTGATGAAACCTTCAACTTCAGGGTTACAGTTTTCCCTATATTCTTCAAGAGAATCCATCAATATCTCTAAGGCACCTAATTGGCGACTTAAATAACCAACGGCACGGTCTCCCTTTTCATTGGAGATGATAGAGCAAATAGGCGCGGCAAAAGCTGAATAGAAATCTAGTCTTGCAGATAATACTTGGGGTGTGATCTCCCCGTGATCTGCGGCGGCTTTGGTGATTTCTTTAGTAAGGCGCATCACATCTTCAGGGTTTTCGCGGAGGAGTTGCTGTAGGACGCTTCGGCTAACATATTTTAATTCTCTCTTTTCCATTGTCGCCCCATATTTTCGGGCAAAAATGGATAATATTTCAAAATAGGTTTTTTGAGCATCAACAGATTCAATACGCAACTCTTCTAAGGCACGCATACGAAGCATAGGATCTGCAAAGGCCATATCTGTTTCAAACCGTATTTCACGCATGGCTTGAGGATCGATATAACCTTCTGTTTTATAACCATATTGTACCACCGCAGCATAAAGTGCTTCGTCTCTTTCCGACATAGTTGCCCAATCGGGTACATCTAAAAATGGCATGACTAGATCGCCACCCAAACTTGAATTTTTGTCACCAGTCCAATTATTGATCAAAGCTTCAAAGGTTTTGTCATTTGCCTTGGCGGGGCGGCACCGTAATAGGTTTAGGCTGTTTGTATCAAAGCCTACATAAACACCACGATCTTTAAACTCTATTGGTTTCGCCATAATTTGATTTCACCATTATAAAAACTTATTGTAACATACTATAAAGTTACTGCTATCATATTAATAATAATTATTAAAATAGAAACGGCACTTCAAAATTATGAAGCGCCGTTTTTAAAGTCTCAACATCGCGACTTGATGGGAGGGGCAGGATATCTATGCCGACGATATTTTGACCATCTTTTCGAAAAAAGGCTATCGCCTCTTTCATGAACACACTATAGAATATGTATTTGATGTTGACTGTGATGATCATCACAAGATTTTTACTTTTTTGATGTAGATATAAATGGCGTTTGATTCAAAAGAAAATAAAGCAAAAAATAAGAAGGCGGGGGAACCAAGAAAACCTAAACCTGCGACACCTTCTAGGTTAAAGAACGTCGCCCTTTATTACTTAGAACGTTATTCCAGCAGTGCTGAAAACCTTCGTCGGGTTTTAATGCGTCGGGTGGATAAATCCCATTACGAATTAGGAACTGATAAAGAAGAAGGCATCGAAGCCATCAATGATATCATTACTCGATTTCTAGACAGTGGAATTTTAAACGATCGTGAATATGCAAGAACCGTTGTGTTTTCCCAGCATAGGCAAGGAAAGTCCTCTAAGGCAATTCGCATGCGATTATTATCAAAAGGCGTTTCTAATGATGATATTGATCATGGTTTAGAATTATTGAAAGAAGAAGAGGGCACCCAATCAGATGTGAAGTCAGCTATATCTTATGCGCGAAAACGACGCTTAGGCCCTTACCGTATAAAGGAGAAAGAAGAGCGTAGAAATAAAGATTTAGCCGCATTAGGTCGCCAAGGCTTCTCTTTTGATCTCGCAAGAAAAGTTGTTGATGCAGAAGATGTGGAAAGTTTACAGCTATTACTAGATGATTAACGTTATTAAAAATTAACGAGTTTTAAATTATTTGGCGCGATTAGAAATCGACGAGTTTTTATTATTTAGCGCGATTAGAAATCGACGCAACGACCCGCTTTTTCCCAATCCCCATATCGAGTAGGCTCAAGGCCTTTAGGGCCACCAATTTCGATCTCAACCTCGCCGGATTTTTCTGCGGCTTTGCGCCATGCGCGTCCTGCTTCATCCGCTTTTATTTCCGCAAGGGCACGTGGATCATGACCTTTTACTTCAGGGTCCCTGATGGGCGCATCATTGGATGTATCTACATTAGATGTAGGTATCTTCTGCGTTGGCGCTTTTGAAGATTTGAAGAGGTTTTTTAATTTTTCCATGGTTGTTTTATAGTCGGAAGCATAGGCGGATGGCAAAGTTTTTTTCTAAAAAATAGCGGAAACCCTCTTTCAATGGGATCAATTCCAGTCCATAACCAGCAAATGGAAAATGAATTTGATAAAAAATTGCCTCGCGTAAGGTCTGCCCGCCCTAGTCAAGCTAAGGGTGGTCGTCCTGTTATTGAGCCACGTAGACCCGTGATTAATGCACGTTTAACCGCATTACGAATGCTACGTTTGATCCTTGGCAAAGGCCAAAGTTTTGATCAAGCACAGCTTCAATTGAAAGATGAACTGCGTGAGTTAGAAGATCGTGACCGTGGCTTTGCCCGTGCGATTGTGCTCAATAGTTTACGTCATTTGGGCCAAGTCGATTATATTATTAAATTATATATGGACCGTCCAATTCGTGATGACCAAGGTATGACATTATATGTTTTAACTGTTGGTTTGGTGCAGTTGTTATTCATGGGGACACCACCGCATGCGGCTGTGGGTGAAATGTTATCTTTGCTTGATCAAAAGACAGAATTTTCACCATGTCGAAAATATAAAGGGTTAGTGAATGCAATTCTTGGTCGTGCGGATCGTGAGGCGCGTGAATTAGTAGCCGATCAGAATGCAGCACGTTTGAATACACCAGAATGGCTATGGGACAGTTGGGTTGCCGATTATGATGAAACTATAGCGCAGGCTATGGCAGAAGCTAATCTTATTGAGGCACCAATTGATGTCAGTGCGCGTGATGTACAAGATGGGGAAGTTATTGAAGATGCTAATCCTATGGCGGGTGGCAGCCAACGGTTACCTGCTGGTTATGATTTGTTATCTCTTCCGGGATTTGTTGACGGTAAATGGTGGGTTCAAGATTTAGCAAGTTCGCTTCCGCTGAAGTTAGCTGGAAAAATTATTGATGGTTTTGATGCTAAAACTGCTATTGACCTTTGTGCCGCACCGGGTGGTAAGACAATGCAGCTGGCTTCCGCCGGCGCAAAAGTAACTGCCGTTGATATTTCTAAAAAACGTCTGGTACGTTTAGAAGAAAATCTAGAGCGTTTAGGTTTTGAGGCTGATGTTAAAGTTGGCGATGCGGGTAAATGGAAACCTGAAGAGTTAGCAGACTTTGTTTTCCTTGATGCACCATGTAGTGCGACGGGCACCATGCGCCGCCATCCAGACCTTGCCCATACAAAATGGCAAGAAGATGTGGATAAATTGACAGAGACACAAGAACGCTTACTCCCTGAAGCATGGAAAATGGTTAAGCCCGGTGGGTATCTTCTTTATGCCGTTTGTTCTTTGCAAAAGCAGGAAGCGGAAATTCAACTATCGAAATTCATCAAGAACCTGAACGATGGCGCCCATATTCCTTTTGCAAAAGATACAATTGAAGGCATTGAGGAATGCATTAGTGAGGAAGGGTTCTTACGTTGTCGCCCTGATATGCTTGCTGAACAAGGTGGTATGGATGGGTTCTTTGCAGGATT
>CBFCZA010000333.1:0-3496 GCA_965602285.1 uncultured Curvivirga sp.
GGATGTCGAGAAAGCATTGCTTTCCTCCAATAAATTCTTCGATTGAAAGCCCCCATTAGAAGTACCGCTCGCACTTTCTTTGTCGCCATTGGTTTCTGTTGCCATTCCGCCCATTATATTTCTCCTACAGTGATTAAAAGTGATGGATATACTCATCCAATATTCATATATTGTTCTCAAATAGGATGTATTATTCTTTATGTCAATTAAATAGAACATAAAGCGAATAAAATTAGAATGCATCTTATTTGGACAGAATGGCATTTCTGAAATTCGAAAGATGTGCTTTGATCAACATAATCATTACTGCAAGAGCGATGCTGGCGATATATTTTTCGAATATTTTAGGAAATACGCCGGGGGAGGCTAAGACGAAGTAATAGCCCTCTCAACAGAAGAGAGGGCTTCATTTTTATCAGTAAGTTTAGTTGCGTCCAGCGATAACCCCACCATCAACATCCCAGATAGCACCAGTGACCCAACCTGCTTTCTCCCCAAGAAGAAAATCTATGGTATTTGCTACATCATTGGCCGTACCAATTCGTCCGATCGGATGGAAAGAGTCGAAGCTAGATAGGGTTTCATCTAATTCTTTCGGGTCAATGAAGGCCTCATAGATTGGTGTTTTGACAACGGCAGGGGATACCGCATTTACGCGAATATTATGCTCGGCAAGTTCCATTGCCATATGCTGAGTAAGTGAATGAAGGCCAGCTTTTGCCATAGAATATGCAGAAGAAGGTGTCGCTTTGATTGCCTGCTTTGCCCACATTGAACCGATATGCACGATGGAGCCGCCGCCATGGGCAGACATGTTTTGGGCTGCTGACTGTGAGATAAAGAAGATTGCACGGTTTAAATCCATATAGGCATCGTAGTCATTTTCCACATGGTTTAAAAATGGTGTTGGTATGAACTTCCCCGCTGCATTCACGAGATACTTAATATGACGACCTTTGTTAGAGATGAATGATAGAAGCTCTTTTACATCTTCTTTGCGATAAAGGTCGGCTTGAAGTGTTGAAAGTAAATCTGAGTCATTCAGAAAGCTTTTAGCTTTTTGAAGCTTTTCGATAGAGCTTCCAACAAGGATGGTCTTTATGCCGCGAGCAAGTAGTTGTTCGGCTGTTGCTAGGCCTATACCACTAGATCCACCGATGATCAGGGCTATTGGTTGGGATGTGTTTTCCATTGTCGTATCTCCAAAGTCAGTTATAAGGTAGGGCTGAAACATAGGGAGGGTTGGGGCTGTTTGGAAAGCAGGTACAATTCGGTTCCTTAGATACTTATTGGTACAAGATTATGAAATATCAAACTAATTTATTTTCCAGAAAGTCTGCTCCAGAGAAATCTGCTAGGATGTTGGAAACAATTTATGGCTGCAAATGGTCTATGACCGTTTATCAATTGCTGGCAAAAGGGGTCAACCGCCCAGGTGAAATGGTTCGTTCTGTTGAGGGACTTTCAACTAAAGTATTAAACGAATGCCTTCGCAAAAATATGGGTTTTGGGATTCTTGAGCGTGTTGCTTATAATGAAATTCCCCCCCGCGTAGAATACGTGGTTACACCCTTTGGCCTTAAGTTTCTTGGGATTTTGGAGGAACTTGAAAAACTTCAATTGGATATCGAAGATGGACTTTAGTTTCATTTGCAGATGCTTGTTTCTTTGAGCTTCTGGAAGGTTCTTGGCGATTTGATTCTTATGCTGGATGCTAATGGGGGTTGGTAACTAATCGCAGAATCAAATAAGCCCTAGAAAACGTAATGTCTTCTAGGGCTTATGTGGTGCCGCAACCAAGAATCGAACTCGGGACCTGATGATTACAAATCAACTGCTCTACCATCTGAGCTATTGCGGCGCTGTCTTGTTGAGCGAGTTTTTAAGGGTATCGGGCCGGTGACGCAAGACCTTTTTTTTACTTTTTTTACTTTTTTGATATTTTTTTTTGATGCCCTTAAAAAAAGTGAGAAAAACTAAGGCTTTTAACTACTGAAAAATCTAAAATGAAAATCCCTATTCTAACTTCTTCGTTGGGCTGTTGTAGCAAAAAGGGCAACAGCAGCCGCATTTGAAACATTTAAACTGCCTACGCCATTTTCGGCCATGGGGATTCGGGCTAATGTATCACAGCCTTCACGGGTGAGGCGTCTCATGCCTGGACCTTCTGCGCCCAAAATAAGAGCTACTTTACCTTTGAGAGGAACGTTTTGAAGTTCAGTTTCTGCTTCACCAGCGAATCCGACTGTCCAGAAGCCTGCATCGCGAATCTTTTCAATCGCACGTGCTAGGTTTCCAATATAAACCAAGGGTGTTGATTCTAGTGCTCCACTTGCACTTTTTGCGAGGACAGCAGATTCTTCAGGAGCATTACGATCGGGAAGAATCACTGCTTTTGCCCCAAAGACAGCAGCAGAACGTAAAATAGCACCCACATTATGTGGATCGGTGATTTGATCTAGAATCAAGTAGATGTCATCATCTTCTGAGCCAAATAATAAGTCTTCGAGAGCTAATTCAGGTAGTTTAGCACTTAAGAGCCCGACACCTTGGTGGACGGCGTCTTCCCCAAATAAACGATCAAGTTCTTCACGGCTGGTAGAAATGAAAGGTATCTTTCTTTTTTCCGCAAGGGGGGCATATTTGTCGATGTTACTTGGCGTGAGGGCTATGGCCTCAACTTGTCTTTCTTGATTCTCTAAGGCTGCGGTCACTGGATGGTGACCAAAAAGCCAAACCTTATTATTTGTGGCTTTAGGTAATCGAACGCTGTTCTCTTGGGATGGATGGTGAGAAGTCGTTTTCGCACCACCTTTACCGGAATAGCCAGTTGTTTCGTTTTTATTACGTGAGAATTTTTTCCCACCCTTTTTTTTCATCGACATAATTTCTATCAATTCTTAATGTTGTATCTGCTGCCCTTTTTTATAGCTAAATGGGGGTGGACTGCAAATTTATAATTTTACGATAGAATCCGCAGTTTTGTTTGGTTTCGTACAAGAGAGACATATTGTTGATTTGAGTTAATGAAAAAAAACATTTTTTTTTTAATTTAATTTATGGATTTATCGTTGACAGAGGGGGAAGAACTGCTTAAACACCGTCCTGCCTAAACGGCACATATCGGTGGTCTCACTAAGTAAGTGGAGGGTTGCCCGAGTGGCTAAAGGGGGCGGACTGTAAATCCGCTGGCTATGCCTACGTTGGTTCGAATCCAACACCCTCCACCATCGATATATGCTAGCTTAGGCTATTCGAGTTTAAGAAGTAAACTTACGCAATTTATTTGCGGGTGTAGCTTAATGGTAAAGCTCCTGCCTTCCAAGCAGATCACGAGGGTTCGATTCCCTTCACCCGCTCCAGATATTTACGTCAAGAATGCTTCATCAGGTGTGTACGATATTCTATTAGGGAATTCAGGCTATGGCTAAAGAAAAGTTTGAACGTAATAAACCCCATTGTAACATTGGTACAGTGGGTCACGTAGATCACGGTA
>CBFCZA010000334.1:0-3483 GCA_965602285.1 uncultured Curvivirga sp.
ATAAGTGCATCGGGTGTACACTCTGTGCACAGGCTTGTCCAGTCGATGCAATTGTCGAGGGACCAAATTTTGAGTTTGCGACTGAAACCCGTGAAGAGCTTTTTTATAATAAAGATAAGCTTCTTCAAAACGGCGATCGTTGGGAATTTGAGATTGCGAAGAACTTAGAGATGGATGCACCTTATCGTTAAGTCGATTAGAAGTGAATATTTCTTGTTTTTTGTTTTTAAGGGAATCAATACCAGCAATGGCTGGAGGTTAAATAAATGATACAGACCCTTGTTTTTTATATGTTTGCAATAATTGCTATAACCAGTGGGTTTATGGTGATTACGGCTAGGAACCCAGTACATTCCGTGCTGTTCCTAATTTTGGCTTTTTTCAATGCAGCAGGTTTATTCCTTTTGCAAGGTGCTGAGTTTGTAGCGATGATTTTAGTCATTGTCTATGTTGGCGCAGTGGCCGTCTTGTTCCTATTCGTCGTAATGATGTTGGACGTAAATGTTAAAGAGATGCGTCGCGGATTTGTTCGCTACGTTACCATTGGAATTGCAATTGGTGCAGTCCTTCTTATTGAATTGTTCACAGTTTACGCTGCTTGGGTCGTTGATCCTGCAACAATTTCTAGAAGTGCCGCAACAGCAACCCCAAATATGGCAGAAGTTCATAATACGGAAGCTATTGGTAATATCATCTACACTCATTATGTATATCTGTTCCAAGGTGCTGGTATGGTACTATTGGTTGCCATGGTTGGGTCTATCGTATTGACCTTACGCCGGCGTGAGGATGTTAAGAAGCAACGTATTGTGGATCAAGTTGCACGTTCAGCTGATGATGAAGTTGAATTGGTTAAAGTTACAACTGGGGGAGGGATTTAACCATGGAAATTGGTATTGCTCATTACCTTTCAGTAGCAGCCATCTTGTTCACATTTGGACTTCTTGGCATATTCCTGAACCGTAAAAATATTATCGTTATTTTGATGTCTGTGGAGCTAATGCTTTTAGCAGTAAACATCAATTTAGTGACATTCTCTACGCATCTCAATGATCTAACAGGGCAAATTTTCTCTATATTTGTTTTAACCGTGGCTGCTGCAGAAGCTGCCATCGGTCTTGCGATCCTTGTGGTTTATTATCGTAATCGTGCAACTATTGCTGTTGACGACATCCAAAGTATGAAAGGCTAACCTGACTATGGAATCTGCAATTGTCTTTCTTCCTCTATTAGGCGCAATCGTCGTTGGTTTCTTTGGTAACGCATTGGGTAATAGGGCATCACAAATCATTACCTCTGGGTTCTTGATTGCTTCAGCTATAATGTCATGGATCACATTCTTTGATGTGGCATATGGTGGAAATTCTTATACAGTTCAAATTTTAAGTTGGGTTACTTCTGGTGACTTTACATTTAATTGGGCTTTAAAAATTGATACATTAACAGCCAATATGTTGATTGTTGTAACGACTGTATCATCTGTTGTTCATGTTTATTCAATTGGTTACATGAGCCACGATAACGCAATTCCTCGGTTTATGGCTTACCTAAGCTTCTTCACATTCTCCATGTTGATGTTAGTAACAGCAGACAACCTTGTACAAATGTTCTTTGGTTGGGAGGGCGTAGGTGTTGCATCTTACCTTCTTATCGGTTTCTGGTTCAATAAACCAACTGCAAACGCTGCTGCTATGAAGGCGTTCATTGTAAACCGTGTTGGTGATTTTGGTTTTGCATTGGGTATATTCCTAATCTTCGTTCTTACAGGTTCTGTAGAATTTGATACAATTTTCGCAGCCATTCCAGCTGTCGCGGATCGAAATTTCGTATTCCTTGGTATGGAAGGTAACGCCGTTACTATAGCTTGTTTGTTGTTGTTTATGGGTGCAATGGGGAAATCAGCTCAGCTAGGATTACACACATGGTTACCTGATGCAATGGAAGGTCCTACACCCGTTTCAGCACTTATTCATGCGGCAACAATGGTAACGGCTGGCGTATTCATGGTTTGTCGTTTGTCGCCAATCTTTGAATTTTCAGATGTGGCATTGACTGTTGTTACTGTCGTTGGTGCAACGACTGCTTTCTTTGCAGCAACAGTTGCCTTAACACAGACAGACATCAAACGTGTTATTGCTTATTCTACTTGTTCACAACTAGGTTACATGTTCTTCGCTGCTGGTGTTTCAGCGTATCCTGCGGCAATGTTCCACCTAACAACACATGCTTTCTTTAAGGCTTTATTATTCCTTTGTGCGGGTTCTGTAATCCATGCAATGTCTGATGAGCAAAATATGAAGAAGATGGGTGGTATTGGTAAATTAATTCCATTCACTTATATCATTATGTTAATTGGAACTCTTGCTATTACAGGCTTCCCATTCCTTGCTGGCTTCTATTCTAAAGATATGGTGATTGAAGCTGCATTTGGGGCACATACTGGGGCAGGGACTTATGCCTTCTGGATGGGTATTGTTGCGGCCTTTATGACAGCATACTATAGCTGGCGCTTAATGTTCTTAACTTTCCATGGAAAACCACGGGCGGATGAGAAAACAATGGCTCACGTACATGAAAGCCCGTTGGTAATGACTGTATCATTAGCAGTACTTGCTGTTGGTGCAATTTTTTCAGGCTTTGCTTTCTACAACGGTTTTGTTGGCGAAGGTATGAGCGAATTTTGGGGAGATGCAATATTCATTGCTGATAACCATAAAGCTCTAGAAAATGCACATCATGTACCTCTTTGGGTGAAAGTTCTTCCAATAGCGATGGGTGTTATAGGCTTCCTTCTTGCTTTATATGCCTATGTTCTACGTGAAGGCGCTGCCGAAAAGTGGTCTAAAGCATTCAGTGGTCTTTATGCATTCTCTTTAAACAAATGGTATTTCGATGAATTGTATGATGCAATTTTTGTAAAGCCTGCTTTCGTAATCGGTCGTTTCTTTTGGAAACGTGGTGACGAGAAAACTATTGATTATTTCGGTCCAAACGGTGTTGCTGCACGAACCAAAGATGGTTCAAAATTAGCAAGCCTTCTACAAACTGGATATGTCTATCACTATGCGTTTGCCATGCTAATAGGTGTGGTTGTGTTCGTAACCTGGTACATGCTTTCCGGCATGTCAGCGTAAACCAGGGAGAGGAAAATCATGACTTTAGACTGGCCTTTGCTGTCACTCACAACCTTCTTACCCACATTGGGTGCTTTGGCGTTACTTCTGATCCCTGGATCAAAAGAACAAATTGCACGTAATGCACGTTGGACGGCCCTTTGGGTGTCACTTTGTACTTTCGTTCTTTCCCTATTCATTTGGGTTAATTTCGATAGCTCTAGCGCTGACTTTCAGCTTGTAGAAACTTACGACTGGATACCGGCTTTCAACATATCCTATACAATGGGTGTTGATGGTATTTCATTATTCTTCGTGTTGCTTTCCACATTACTTACACCGCTTTGTATTCTTTCCAGTTGGGAAGCGA
>CBFCZA010000335.1:0-3465 GCA_965602285.1 uncultured Curvivirga sp.
CGTCTTGGTTGGTGATTCACGACGAGGGGGCGGCGGATCATGGGCTATTCGCGCGTGATGAGGCTGGGAACCCACTTGTCTATGACGGGGGGGCGGGTGAGATAGTTTCTTCGGATGATGTGAACGCAACCCCAATACTTGTGGGTGAAAAGAAACTGGAGGATGGCCGAAAAGCCAAGCCAGCCTTTCAGTTGATGGTGGAACGATATCTTGATGATAAATACAGCCCCGATGCGGTAGCTGAGGAAACGGGATTAGAGGCCGATACGATCAGACGTATTGCCGCAGAACTTGCCCATGCGGCCTTTGAACAAGAAATCGAACTTGATATTGAATGGACCGATTGGGCTGGGCGCAAACAAGAGAAGATGATTGGACGCCCTGTTTCTATGCATGCCATGCGTGGCATATCTGCCCATTCTAATGGGTTCCATACGTGTCGTGCGATCCATATGTTGCAAATGATCTTAGGTACAATTGACGTGCCCGGTGGATTTAGAAATAAACCTCCTTTTCCACGTCCTTGCCCACCGGGACCAAAACCTGCGGGCATGAACAGTCAGGCGAATACACCACTTGGCGGGATGCCCCTTGGTTTCCCTACGGGACCAGAAGATCTAATCGTTGATGAAGAGGGAAACCCTAAACGCATTGATAAGGCATTTAGTTGGGAATATCCGCTGTCGTCCCATGGGATGATGCATATGGTTATCCATAATGCATGGAAAGGCGACCCGCAGCCGGTTGATTTACTGTTTATGTATATGGCGAATATGAGCTGGAATAGCTCCATGAATGTGCCGGGGACGATAAAATATCTGACGGATAAAAATGAAGACGGCAGTTATAAAATTCCCAAACTTATTTATTCCGATGCTTATTATTCAGAGATGGTTCCTTTTGCGGATTTAGTCTTGCCTGATACCACTTATTTGGAACGTTGGGATTGCATTTCACTCTTAGATCGCCCTATCAGTTCTGCACATGGTCCTGCTGATTCTATTCGCCAACCCGTTGTTGATCCTAACCGCGATGGTATTCGTGATGTGCGCCCATTTCAGGATGTACTTTTAGACTTAGGGGTTCGTTTAGGATTGCCCGGCATCACGAATGAAGACGGCAGTGCCAAATACCCCGAAGGATATAAAGATTACATCGTCAATCATGAACGTGCACCGGGGATTGGGCCGTTGGCTGGTTGGCGTGGAGACGATGGTCAAAGTCATGGGCGTGGTGGCGTCAATCAAGAGCAACTTGATCGTTACATTGAAAATGGATGTTTCTGGCAAGGAAAGTTCACGCCAGAACAATCCTATTATAAGCACGCGAATCGGTCGTACCTAGATCATGCTCATGAAATGGGTTGGATACCTGATGGAAACCAGATCGTCTTGCAAATATATTCAGAAGTAATGCAGAAATTTAGGCTTGCCGCGCAAGGGCATGGGGATCACCAACCACCGGATCATTTAAGAGAACGCATTGACAGAAGTTTTGATCCGTTGCCTATTTGGTATCCTGCCTTAGAAGACAAGGCCACCATTGGGGGCGATTATCCCTTGCATGCGATCACACAACGACCGATGCATATGTATCATAGTTGGGGGTCACAAAATGCGTGGCTTCGCCAAATCACAGCCCAAAACAGATTGTTCATTCACCATGATACAGCCGCAAAGGCAGGTGTTCATAATGAAGACTGGGTTTGGGTGGTTTCCCCATATGGTCGTGTGAAGGGTCAAGTTAAGCTTATGTATGGTGTGGATAAAAATACCGTTTGGACATGGAATGCTATTGGAAAACGCAAAGGCGCGTGGGGGTTAAAAGACAATGCCCCTGAATCCCAAAAAGGGTTCTTGTTGAATCATATTATCTCTGAATTATTACCACCAAAAGAAGACGGCTATCGTTATTCAAATTCTGATCCGGTTACGGGGCAGGCCGCATGGTATGATTTACGTGTGCGTGTTGAAAAATGTGAAGCCAAAGACGAGGGTGCAACAGAGCCTATGTTTGAAAATCTTTCTAAACAACCAAATGCAACACCGCCAGTAGACATCCTTCGATATGGTAAAGAAACTAAGGGAGGAGTTGATAAATGACTTCTCTTCCAACGCAAATATCTACCGTAAAATTAGGATTGGTTATTGATCTTGATATCTGTGTGGGCTGTCATGCCTGTGCCGTGAATTGTAAAGAATGGAATACAGGCGGGCATTCGGCCCCGTTAAGCGATGTAGACCCTTATGGTGCTGATCCCGCCGGTGTGTGGTTCAATCGCATCCATAGCTACGAGGTGGAGCCTGTAGAAGAGGGACAAGTAGGTCGCACTGTACATTTCCCAAAAAGCTGTATGCATTGCGAAGATGCACCTTGTGTAACTGTCTGCCCAACAGGGGCATCATATAAACGTGCAGAAGACGGTATTGTTTTGGTGAATGCAGATCACTGTATCGGGTGTAAATTATGCAGTTGGGCCTGTGCTTATGGTGCGCGAGAATATGATGAAGATGCAGGGGTAATGAAGAAATGTACGCTTTGTATTGATCGTATCTATAATGAAAATATCCCAAAGGCCGAACGCCAGCCTGCTTGTGTGAATACATGCCCTGCGAATGCCAGACATTTTGGGGATTTGGGGGATCGTAATTCTGATGTCAGTAAGATGGTAGAGGAAAGAGGTGGTTTTGGCCTGATGCCAGAACAAGGGACAAGTCCAGTGAATAGGTATCTTCCACCTCGCCCCGAAAAATTTGTTGCAGAAGGAGGTGCTTCGGCGCCCACTCTTCGTCCTGTTGATAGTGATTCTGCGGGTGTGATTGCACGTTGGGTTGATAAAATATTCTCTGCGAATGGAGGGGTCTAGATATGCATCCCGCTAAATCCGTTATTCTATTCACCACAAGTTCCGGCGCTGGCTATGGTATACTATTCTTTCTGATTTTGGGGCATATGCTGGGAGTTATTCCAGCGGAACAATCAATTGGCTTACTTGGTTTTGGCTTTGCCTTTAGTTTGATTACGTTGGGTTTGTTGTCGTCTACCTTTCACTTGGGACATCCCGAACGGGCTTGGCGTGCGTTAACGCAATGGCGAAGCAGCTGGCTAAGCCGTGAAGGGGTTATGGCGATCATTACCTATATTCCAACGGGATTTTATGGTCTTTGGTGGTGTTTCATCGGTGGGTCTGAACCAACAGTATTAGTCTATATTGGTCTGGTTGGTTTGATTTGTTGTTTGTTGACTGTTTATTGTACGGCCATGATCTATGCGAGTTTAAAGCCCGTTTATGCATGGTATAACAGCTGGGTGCCTGCCTGTTATCAGGTTTTTTCATTAATGAGCGGGGCCGTTCTACTTGCCGCGATTTTGCACATGTTAGGTCTGCCTGATCAATATGTGGATGTGATGGCTTTAATATTATTGGCGCTGGGCCTTATGATGAAATTAAACTATTGGAAATAT
>CBFCZA010000336.1:0-3453 GCA_965602285.1 uncultured Curvivirga sp.
ATAACTGGTATTGCCGGAGACCAGCAAGCAGCCACAGTTGGGCAGGCTTGTTTTAAACCTGGCATGATGAAATCCACTTATGGTACCGGTTGTTTTGCATTACTGAACACTGGAAAAAAAGCAGTAAAATCTAACAATCGTTTATTAACAACCATTGCCTATCAAATCGATGGGCGTCCTACCTATGCACTTGAAGGGTCGATATTTATCGCTGGGGCGGGTGTTCAATGGTTACGAGATGGCATCGGCATCATTGAAACAGCAGAACAATCTGGTGAGCTAGCATTAAAAGCCGATGAAAATGAAAATGTATACCTAGTACCTGCCTTTGTTGGTATGGGTGCACCCTATTGGGATGCAGATTGCCGCGGGGCAATGTTTGGCCTTACCCGCAATACTGGCCCTGCAGAAATAGCACGTGCAACATTAGAATCTGTCTGTTTTCAAACTGCGGACTTGTTATCTGCCATGCGTAAAGATTGGGATACAGGTGAAGGAACAATCTTACGTGTGGATGGGGGCATGGTAGCCTCTAATTGGACGATGCAACGACTATCCGACATACTGAACTCTCCCGTAGATCGTCCGACTATCCTTGAAACAACAGCCCTTGGGGCAGCCTATCTTGCGGGAATGCATATAGGTTTTTATCCCAACCTAGATGAATTCAGTAATCATTGGCAATTAGACACCCAATTCACGCCCAAAATATCAGATAAAACTCGACATAAAAAAATTGCCGGTTGGCATGATGCAGTAAGGCGAACATTATCAAACTTCTAAAAACTCAGATAAGAAAACTCCCACCTATTGAATAGGTGAGAGTATAATCTAAATGACTGCTACGTCATAAATAACGTTTATTTTTGCTCAAGCATAAAACTTAGCTGTTAGTTTAAAAAACTTCTGCGATAGCTTCACCCATTGCGCCAACAACCATATCAATTTCTTTTTCTGTGATACAAAGTGGTGGCGCAAAACCAATGATATCCCCTTGTGGCATTGCCCGTGCAATAACCTTACGTTTTAAAAGCGCAGTTGCAATTTTAGGTCCAGTCATATCCGCAGGGTCGAATTTTTCACGGGTTTCACGATCTTTTGTTAATTCAACTGCCAACATCAAACCTTCGCCTCTAATATCACCCACATTATCATGACCACCGATCATATCATTCAGTGACTTCTTAAAATACGCACCCATTTTAGCAGAATTATCAACAAGCCCAAGGCTATCAATCAATTCAAGGTTAGCAACACCGGCTGCCGCACAAATTGGATGTGCAGAATAAGTCCAGCCATGTCCAATTGCACCATATTCATCGGTGCCTTGTTCTAAAACTTTCCATACTTTCTTAGACACTATAGACGCAGACAACGGTGCATAGGCAGACGTTAATCCCTTTGCCGATGTGATAATATCCGCTTCGATATTATAATGCTCAGATCCGAACATAGAACCCAACCTACCAAAACCTGTGACAACTTCATCTGCAATTAACAAGATATCATATTTCTTTAACACCGCCTGAATAGCAGTCCAATAACCAGCAGGCGGCGGCACAAGACCACCCGTTCCTAGTACGGGTTCCCCTATAAATGCAGCAACGGTATCTGGGCCTTCATCAAGTATCATCTTTTCAAGTTTCGCGGCACAATCGGCAGAAAACTCTTCTTCACTCAAATCAGTGTCTTCCCGACGATAATAATAAGGTGCCTCTGTATGAATGACTTGTGTTAAAGGAAGGTCGAATTTTTTATGAAATAATTCTAATCCTGTTAAGGAACCAGTCATCAAGCCAGAACCATGATATCCACGCCAGCGTGAGATTATCTTCTTCTTTTCTGGGCGGCCAAGAACATTGTTGTAATACCATACTAATTTAATATTTGTTTCATTGGCATCGGATCCAGACAAACCATAATAAACTTTGCTCATATTTTCTGGTGCACGATCAATGATCATTTTTGATAATGTGATGGATGCTTCTGTGCCATGCCCAACATAGGAATGATAATAAGCCAATTCTTTAGCTTGCTTGGCGATTGCATCTGCAATTTCAGTGCGACCATAGCCAACATTAACACAATAAAGGCCTGCAAAAGAATCTAGAAGCTTGTTACCTTCGCGATCTTCAATATAGACACCCTCTCCCCCCGTAACGATACGATTAGAGAGTTCGCCCCGTGCAAATTGTCCTAAATGGGTCGATGGATGGAAAAAGTTTTCTCTATCCCACTGGCTAAGTTGGTCATTTTTAATCATCGTTTATTCCTATTGGCTTTGCGTTAGTCTCAGGAATTAAAATATAACGATGTCGAAGGAGAGAGTGTGTTTAAAAAATCAAAATTAAGGGAGGATATCTTTGAATTCACCCAAATCACCAGATGATCTCTCTTATTAACTTCTTATTCAAATATGTGTTATTTAACAGAAGTAGCGAGAGCTGAAATCTCCATACTCTTAATAGGTTTAGTAACAATGTATGTGTAATAACGTTTTAACCCAACATCATCTTGTAGCATTTTATCAACGATCCGCTGATATGTATCCACATCCTTGCTTACGAATTTCAAGAAATAATCGACACCACCACCAACAGCCCAACATTCAACAATTTCTGGGATATCTTTAATCGCTTGTTCAAAATGTTCAAAATCTTCGGTACGATGACTGGAAAGTTCAGCTTGCATAAGTATAGTTACTGATGGCCCAAGGGCACCAAGAGATATCCTTGCCCCATAACCCGAAATAACCCCCGTATCTTCAAGGCGTTTTAATCTTTCCCAACATGCGGTCGCAGAAAGGTAGACCCGTGCAGCAAGGTCAACTTTTGAAATTCTGCCTTCTGCTTGCAAAACCTCTAAAATCTTTAAATCACGATCGTCTAATCGAATCATATCATACGCCTAAAAGTCAATTTTCAGACAAGTTACCTAACCAAGGCAATTTCTCAAGATAAAAGTAGATACACTATCGTTCATAATAAACATAAAAACGCCTTAGACAACAAAGCCTAAGGCGTTCTTATTACTGGCATTGAGCTACTCACGAAACTCTAGTGCTTATTCTTCTTAATATTAAGAGAATAAAGCCCTAATTTTCGAAAGCATATCTTTACGGTCTTTACGTGCTTGCAAGGCTTCATCCATATCAACTTTAACAAATTTTGTTTCAGTATGTGGTTGCATTTGGCCAATCAAATCCATATCTGCCGAAATAACAGCACCCAACATGAAATATCCACCGCCAGAAACAGCGTCCCGATGAAGAACAATTGGTTCTGTACCACCTGGAACTTGGATTGATCCATATGGATAGCAGCCATCAACAATATTGGATGGATCTGAACCAGCCCCAAATGGTTGTTTACGTTCATTAAAGTTCAAGGCAGTTCCACCTTTAAAACGTTATCCGATACGATCTGCCTCAGGAGCAACCTTCCAACTATCATT
>CBFCZA010000337.1:0-3440 GCA_965602285.1 uncultured Curvivirga sp.
TCTTTGTTTATTCGCTGGTCTAGGCTGTTTCTGTTTTTGGTAAAAATGTAGAAAGGGCGCCTCTAATAGAATGTAAATATTGCGAATAAGTTTCAATTTTCTTTATGGTTTTTTGATAAATATCATCAATTTCAGTTTCTTCAGAAATATGAGTTAAGTAATCTATTACCTGATCTGTGTGGCGTAATGCATCAATGATGATCAGCTGTGGAAGTTGGTCTGTAACTGGTTCATTTGAAGAAGACGTGAGTATTATCTTGCTATGATCTTGGCCATTCCCTTGAACCAGAAGGGAAATCTCTTCAAAAAAGTGGCTGTTATCTTTATCGCCATAGATCAACAACTGCTGACTGGTATTCTTAAATTTTGTGAAAATATCATGATCTAAACGATTAAAAATGATGTCCAATTCGGTTGTGCCTTCAATTGGCTTATGCTGGTTTAATACGCCAAGTTTTTCACAATTCTCTCTGGCTTGTTTACTAACTTCCCTTCGTGCTAGGCGTAGGGCAACCATATGGGATAGTTCTTCCTTGGCAAAATCTTCCGCCATTTTCTTTATGGATGCATTCCTAGAGATCGCTGCTAAATGCGTGAATAATTCAAAGGTCTTACCTTCATTATAAAGGGCATAACATAACGCATCGTACGGGGAGAAAAGAAAAGGATCCTTTAGGGCATCCGTAAGTTTTATCTCTATGGGAAAAACCCAAAGTTGGCTGGATGTTTCCTCTAAGGCAGGTTCTTTTGTCATTTGGTTTAGGGCTGATTCATGGGAACTTTCTTCTTCTGCTAATCGCTCAAAAAGAAGGGCTGTTTCCAAATTATAATGCGCCCGCATTTCTTCAGCTAATCGTTCATAATTTAAAATGGCTTGGCGTTCCAAATTCTGGGCCAAAATTAATAATTCTTCAATCGATTTGATCGTAGATAGTTTATCCAATTCCATGACGAAATCCAAAAGCCTGTAGCTGAAATCTCAAAGCATTAAATGAAGATAGTACATTTTATTTGTTTTAATTGCACCCTCTACCAAGATAGTTCGTAAGCTTTTGATTTGTGTCAATTATATGAAAAGAGATCGTTTGATTGATGCATATCAATTAAAACTTATATAAAGCCAGTTAAATTATCTAAAATCTGGTTCATTGAAATTCTGGGCCAGCATATTTTTTTTAGAGTGGTTACCTGATTTATTGAGAGACTTTACTTTAATATTGAGTGGCCCTTGAGATAATTGATGATTAATAAAAATAGCTACATAACTAATCATATTAACTGCTTTGATGTCCGACATTTTTTAAGTGTCGGCTTGCTTTTGTTATTTATGATATTTTTCAATCATACGGTCCAAGCAGCAAGTAATCTTTCTAAATATATGACTGATATGAAAGCAGCAGAATTATATGAAGGGGCAACAGCATTAGGTCCTATAAAAAATAACCCGCCACATGTAGAAATTTTCAAAGGCGCTGAGGTTGTAGGATATGCAATTTTAACCACTGATTATGTAGGTTCTATTGGGTATTCTGGGAAACCTATTCATACCGCCGTAGGTCTTAATGAAAACGGCGTTATTACAGGTACCCAATTGGTGAAGCATTCAGAGCCAATTGTACTAGTTGGAATTCCCGAGAAAAGAATTTCAAAATTCATGACTGGTTATAATCAGTTAAATGTTGTTGAGCATGTGGGGCAAGCGCGAGATTCTAGTGAAGTAGACATGATTAGCGGTGCCACTGTTACCATCATGGTTATTGAAGATTCAATTTTCCGTGCGGCTATACAATTTGCTCATGCAAAAAGTCTCGGTGGGCTTGAGCCTGTAAAAAAGACGGTGCCAAAAACAATTCGAACTATTGATAAAACCATCACAGGAAAAGCGGATTGGCAAAGTTTACTGGGGGATGGCTCCGTTCGAAGACGTCTTATTTCTATAGGTGAAATTAATAAAAAATTCGCGGAAACAGGAAATAAAAAAGCTCTGAAAAAAATAGAGATAGGGGACCCTGAAGACGTATATATTGATTTGTATATTGCCCCAGTTAGTGTGCCTAAAATTGGGCGCAGCCTGCTGGGGGATGCAGAATATAATAATATGCAAAAGAAACTTGAAGCCGGACAAGATGCGGTTCTTATCTTTGCCAATGGGCTCTATTCATTTAAAGGAACAGGCTATGTTCGGGGGGGCGTTTTTGATAGAATTCAACTTATTCAAGGTGAGGCAAGTATCAGATTTCGCGATAAAATGCATAAAAGGCTCGGTGATGTTATGGCTGAGGGTGCTCCCAAGTTTCGCGAAGTTGCCCTTTTTCGAATTCCGAAAAGTAATGAATTTAAGACCACTGAATCTTTCAGAATTGAACTTTTAGCCAATCGTGCTATCGGCGCCATTGAGAAGGTTTTTTTAGCATTTGATCTCCGATATTCACTGCCTGATAAATATGTAAAAATTGAAAAATCACCAGAGACTCGTCAGCAAGAAGCGTCAACAGGTACAGTCCAAAAAATAACTGTTGCGCCCATGAAGTTATGGCAACGCATGTGGAAAATGAAAACTGTAGAAGCTGCTGTTCTATGTGTTGCTATTGGTTTGTTGACCATAATTTTCTTCTTCCAAAATATATTGGTTCGTCACCCCCAAATACTTGCCTGGGTTAGAAATAGTTTTCTTTTATTCACGGTTCTATGGATCGGTTTCTATGCACAGGCACAGCTGTCTGTCGTAAATATTTTCACCTTTTTTAACAGCTTCGTTTCTGGTTTCGCATGGGATTACTTCCTGATGGAACCATTGATATTCCTTCTATGGGTATCTGTTGCTACCGCCATTTTATTTTGGGGGCGTGGGGCTTATTGTGGGTGGCTATGTCCTTTTGGTGCCTTACAAGAATTGCTTAACAAGGCAGCCAAAAAACTTAAAGTTCCACAAATTCAAGTGCCGTGGGGGTTGCATGAACGATTATGGCCCATCAAATATATAATCTTTTTAGGCCTATTTGGCCTGTCGATCTATTCATTGACCGAGGCTGAGCATTGGGCGGAAGTAGAGCCATTTAAAACAAGTATTGTTTTGAAATTTATGCGTGACTGGCCTTTTGTTCTTTATGCAGTGTCTTTGTTAGCTGCGGGTCTCTTCATTGAACGGTTTTATTGTCGGTATTTATGTCCACTTGGGGCAGCATTAGCGATCCCCGGGCGATTACGGATGTTCGATTGGCTAAAGCGTTATAAAGAATGCGGCAGCCCATGCCAGCGATGTGCAAATGATTGTATGGTCCAAGCTATCCATCCAGAAGGCCACATCAATCCAAATGAATGCCTGTCTTGTCTACATTGCCAAGAACTTTATTGCGACGCCTATCGTTGCCCAGCCATGATTGCAAAAAGATTAAAACGCGAGAGACGACAAGCGCGCTCCTCTACCCTTCTTAAGGAGG
>CBFCZA010000338.1:0-3431 GCA_965602285.1 uncultured Curvivirga sp.
CGGTACGACTTGCACGTGGGTTCACTTCCAAGATAAAGATCGTTTCACCTTGAACAGCGAATTGTACGTTCATCAAACCAACCACATTCAATTTCATGGCCATTGCAGCGGCTTGAACCTTCATTTCTTCAACGATCGTATCTGATAAAGAATAAGGCGGCAAAGAACAGGCACTATCACCAGAGTGAATACCAGCTTCTTCAATATGTTCCATCACACCTGCAACGAAGACTTCATCCCCATCACAAAGGGCATCCACATCAACTTCGATCGCGTCTTTAAGATAATAGTCGATCAAAACAGGGCTATCACCAGAAACCTTCACGGCTGTTACCATATAGCGTTCTAATTGTTCACGGCTATGTACGATTTCCATTGCGCGTCCACCCAATACATAAGATGGGCGAATAACAACGGGATAACCAATACGATCAGCAATCTCTGCTGCTTCTAATTCTGTCGTTGCAATACCGTTAGGCGGTTGTCTTAGGTTAAGTTCTTCTAGCATTTGCTGGAAACGTTCACGATCTTCTGCCAAGTCAATGGCATCAGGTGATGTACCAAGAATAGGAATACCAGCTTCTTCCAACGCTTTGGAAAGTTTCAGTGGCGTTTGACCACCAAATTGAACGATAACCCCTAGAAGCTCACCAGCCTCTTGTTCTTTATGACAAAGTGAAATCACATCTTCACCTGTCAAAGGTTCGAAATACAAACGGTCTGACGTATCATAATCTGTAGAAACAGTTTCTGGATTACAATTCACCATGATTGATTCAATACCAGTATCAGACAAAGCATAAGCCGCATGAACACAACAGTAATCAAATTCGATACCCTGACCAATACGGTTCGGGCCACCCCCTAGGATGATGACTTTTTTACGATCAGAAATCCCTGCTTCGCATTCAGCTTCGACAAAACCGTCCCCTTCGTAACAGCCATACATATAAGATGTATCACTTGGGAATTCTGCGGCACATGTATCAATACGTTTATAAACAGGCTTCACATTCAAAGCCATGCGCGCCTCATAAATGTCTTTTTCTTTTTTGCCAGCAACCTCTGCCAATCGTTCGTCAGAGAAACCTAACTTTTTAAGACGTAACAAGCCAAGTTGGTCTGTAGGAATGCCGTTTTTACGAACGCCTTCTTCCGCATCAACCAAGCCACGTATTTGTTCAATGAACCATGGATCTACTTTAGTGGCATCAAAGATTGCCTTATCATCCATACCATGACGCATGGCTTGGGCGATGCTCAACATACGATCAGGTTCCGGGCGTGCGATAGCTGCGCGCACTGCTGATTCATTCATGCTACCATCTTCATTAGTCGCATTTGGAATGTGGATTTCATTTAAGCCTGTTAAGCCTGTTTCCATTGAACGTAATGCTTTTTGCATTGATTCTTGGAAACAACGACCAATAGACATCGCCTCACCCACAGACTTCATCGCTGTCGTCAACAAAGGTTCAGCCCCAGCAAATTTTTCAAATGTGAAACGTGGGATCTTTGTAACAACATAATCAATAGTAGGTTCGAAACTAGCAGGTGTTACTTCAGTGATATCGTTCTTCAATTCATCCAAAGTATAACCACATGCAAGTTTAGCCGCGATTTTTGCAATCGGGAAACCTGTTGCTTTGGACGCAAGCGCAGAAGATCGAGACACCCGCGGGTTCATTTCAATCACAATCATACGCCCATTTTCAGGGTTGATTGCAAATTGAACGTTTGATCCACCGGTTTCCACACCAATTTCACGCAGAACAGCAATAGAAGCATTCCGCATGATTTGATATTCTTTGTCCGTCAACGTCAACGCAGGGGCAACAGTTACACTATCGCCCGTATGAATGCCCATTGGGTCAATATTTTCGATAGAACAGATGATGATGCAATTGTCCGCTTTGTCACGAACAACTTCCATTTCATATTCTTTCCAACCCAATACAGATTCTTCAACCAACACCGAATTAACCGGAGATGCCTTAATACCACTTTCAAGAAGTGCGCGATATTCATCAATGTTATAGGCAATACCACCACCGGTTCCACCCATGGTGAAACTAGGACGGAAAATGGCAGGTAATCCAACATAATCAAGACAGGCCATTCCATCTTCAACAGTTTCTACCTGCTCAGAACGTGGGCAATCTAAACCAATTTTGAACATGGCCTCACGGAAGCGTAAACGATCTTCCGCCTTATCAATCACATCCGCATTGGCGCCAATCATTTCAATATCAAGGCGTTTCAATACACCATTTGATTCCAAGGCGAGGGCTGTATTCAGCGCGGTTTGGCCACCCATTGTTGGAAGAATAACCAATTTATCATTTGGTCGTTCCGCTTTTTCGCGTTCAAGGATTTTAGCTACTGCTTCTGGGGTGATCGGTTCGATATAAGTCGCATCAGCCGTGCCAGGATCGGTCATGATGGTTGCTGGATTACTATTCACCAACACCACACGGTAACCTTCTTCTTTTAGGGCTTTGCAAGCTTGAGTACCGGAATAATCAAATTCACAGGCTTGGCCGATCACAATGGGACCAGCTCCAATAATCATTATGGAATCTATATCTGTACGTTTTGGCATGATGGTATCTGCTTTTAATAAGTGTCAAATACAAAGGCGCTTGTACCCTATATAGGGACATGTGCAGCTCATGCCTAGTGCTCACATTAAAGTGTCATATTTTCAATTCATATGAATGTGAAGCCCTAAGCGGCTGTGATGTACAGCAATTCCACAGATTTGACCAGATAGATTCGACAAAAAGTGTGAAATAAAATTATTTTTTCTCCTATATTGGAAAAGACTGTGAAAGCAAGGCTCCTTTGCATTGACTTTTTAACGTCGTTATATTGTTATAGAGTATCTTATAATTATTAAATAAAGTTATGATGACAGATTCAGACGACAACTCTTCAGACAATTCAGAGCCCGAAATTCCAGAAGATAAAACACTTCAGGATTATACGGAGGAAGAACTTGCGGAAATGGACGAGTTTGATCGTGCTGCCCTTGAAAAGGCTGCGCAAGCCAAAGCACGATGGGAACGGGAACAAAAACTCGAAGTTCTGCGAAGTGGCCTAAAAGAAGTTCAAATTCGTATCAAACGAATTTTAGAGCTGCAAAAAAACATGGGTCGCTTCCCCGATGTGGATGGTAAGGCCGCCATTTCTTATTGTATATCTGCCCTTGCACGTCACAATGATGAAAAAGCCATCCGCAACGCTCTCACCGCCTGCCTCAATTATTTAAAGATGCAAAGAGAACGTGAAGAATATGAAATTGCCGAAGATGCCAAGAAAAAGGCCTTAGAAGCTGAAGAAGCTGCTAATCCTAAGAAAAAAGGTCTTTTCGGAAAGAAAAAAACATAACGCTCTTTCTTTCTATTGATATTTAGCCGTCGAACCATCTG
>CBFCZA010000339.1:0-3401 GCA_965602285.1 uncultured Curvivirga sp.
CACCTGAGCAGGATTGGCCTTAGAGAATTTTTTTATCCCATAGACAATCACAATTAAAACCAAAACTCCAAACAGAAGAAATTGCATTCAAAACACCAACTTTAATCAACTAATTATTCTATTTCTTTTCATTCCACACAGGTAAGCCAATTGCCTGTATCATATTACGTACTTCTTGTCGTGCAGCCACATGGGTCATACTCAAGCGACGCTGCAAACCTGCTTCTTTCAAATCAAGCAAGGTTAGGCCTTCTAAAAACAACTCTCGGAAAATCACACGTTCAGAAAAACCAGGAACAAGTCGAAAACCTACCCGCTTTGAAAGGGCACCAACAGCTTGATCCATCGCTTTTTGATTCTTAGAATCCAATTGCCCCATGCGGTTTCGTAAAACAACCCAATCAAATGTTTTATTTGATCCTGTGCGTTTTGCCCGCGCCATTTTTTGCTCAAATACCATTTGTGCATATTGGCTCAATTGGGAAATTTCTAAATTTTCAGGATTCACATGGGCAATCACATCTAAATCAACAAAACTATCGTTTATAGGTGTCACCAATAAATCCGCATAAGAATGACCAGCACGGCTTAAGAAACTATCACTTCCTGGCGTATCGATAACCAAGACATCATTTTGGGCCGTCAAGCGTGCAACAGCATCCGCAACAGCAGTTTCATCCTCTGCCTTAGCACCTTCAACTGTAGGATTTTTACTGGGTAGGATCGCTTCTAACACTGGCAAAGGTAAGGTTACTTCACGCCGCACCATTGTGTTTTGTCGATTTTCTAAATACCTACTGAGAGTAGCCTGACGTGCATCTAAATCAAGGGCTGCTACTTTAAACCCACTGCGCAACAAGGCCGCAATAATATGCATGACTGTCGTAGATTTACCCGATCCACCTTTTTCATTTCCAATAACAAGGATAAGTGCTTTTTCTTCTTTAGCAGCGTTATCATCTAGATTTTCAACTTCACTTGTCATTAATTTACAGGCTCCGAAAAAGTTAAATTTTAATCTTTGATTTTTGATAGAATATCTATCGTGGTCTTTGTAGGTTGCACTATATTCGTGAACTCCCTACTCTACAAAGCAGAAATTCAACCTTTAGAAACAATAAATTGATGATGCTTAAACAAACTTTATCTTCTCGCCTACTTGCCATAGACACAATTAAGGTTTTTGCCCTTACCTTGGCCCTATTCCAACTTAATGCCTGTGCAGAATTTGATTGGAACCCTTTGGACCCACGGTTTGTCGCCCCAGAAGATAAAAGAGAAGTCCCAGCACCTGAATTAATCCATTATAATTTATCGATTTTCAAAACCCATAATCCTATTTTTTTCGAAAATAAAATTTATGACCCGAAACCAATCTTGCAACGAAGCTTCAACTGGGAACCGATTAAGAAATTCTCACCCTTTGGGAAAATACGCCTTTGGCATAGTTTAGACAAAGCCCCTGCCCCCCAAGCACAAGATCCAAAGGAAATTATATCTTCCCTTGACCCTTTTAAAAGCAAGAAAATACAGTATCTGAATTATGTCGAAACAAAAAACAGCCTTGGCCCAGTAGAATGGCGTCGTGTATCTGTTGGCCCTGACATATGCGTTATATTTCAACAGAATTGGAAGGAAGCTTTGGTAACCGGGTATTTTTGCGCAGGTGCAGGCAAAGCCTTATCATCTGGACAAGCTGAAACAGTTATTCAATCGATTGAAGTAAAATATCTTACGAAACAATAAGGTTTTATAATTTGATTTACTTTTTATCCATTTCAGCAATTTTCTTTTGCATTTCATTCAATTGCTTTTGTAAATCAGTTAACACATTTTCGGCTGCTTTAGCAGGGTTTTCTTGTGTGGAGGCTGCTTCTTTTTCAGCAGGTTCTTCTTTAGTGTTTTCTGGCTGGACACCCGCAAATGGATTAAACATTTTCATGGCGTTTTCAAACATCACCATATTGTTTCTGCCCATTTCTTCTATATTCCCAAACGGAAAAACGCTTGTCATATTTTCAGACATATAGGATTTCATTTTTTCTTGGTTTTCAGTAAAACTGTTCATCGACATTTCTAAATAGTTCGGCAAAATTGTTTGCTGCACACCATCCCCATAATAGGAAATAAGCTGACGTAGGAATGCGATAGGCAGAAGGGTTTGCCCCCCTTTTGATTCTTCTTCCACAATAATTTGAGTAAGTACGGAACGTGTAATATCGTCACCTGACTTGGCATCATATACGACAAAATCTTCAGATTTCTTAACCATTTCGCATAAGTGCTCAAGCGTCACATAACTGCTTGTCGAAGTATTATAAAGTCGACGATTTGCATATTTCTTTATGACGATGGGGCTATCACCTTGCTGCTTTGCAACCATGGTTATGTCCTCTACCTTCTAAAACTATGTTTATAAAATTAACAAGAAAGGATTGTGATATTAATTTTCCCGCAACGCAAACAATTTTATGTGCAATTGCGTCCTTTTTTGTTGCATCGCCAAAGCTTCGTGTAAATTCTCCGATTTTTTGAAACAAAAGGATGCTTTAGAAGGATTTTTTTTCTATAATTCAAGGATGACGGAAAAACATTCAATAGAATCTATTACCCACCGGTTACTAACCTTATGGCAAGAACAAGTTAGCTTAATGGCGCAAGATCCAGAGATGCTATCTTATGGGGATAGTCTTTTTAAAGCGATGGGAATGCCATCCCCCTCGAAAGATATGACCACCACTGAAGAAGATATCGATGGCGATCAAAGGGCGACAAATGATGGAACAGAAGATCGGAACGAATCCAATCCCTCCTCAGAAATCAATAGGCCCGCACAATCGGATGGGGCCGCGCCCGATGCCCTTTCACCTGAGCAGCACGCTACAATGGTTGATGAGCTCTCCCGCCGCATTAACGAGCTTGCTATCCAAATCGCCGAGCATGAGGGAAAGTCTGTTTCACCCGACGCTCAAGGATAAAGCAGAAGCCCTTTCGCAAGATATTCTGGAGCATTATACACATGAAGATATTCCCTCTCTCTTTGCCTCTATCGATGAGGAAGGCAGAAAAATCTTTAGTCACTACCTTGACGGTATAACCAAATATAGAGCCCACCCCTATCAAAGAAATGCACCCTCGCCCCCTACTATTTGGTCAGAAGGTAATACAAACATCAGACATTATTTAGGAACCAAAAAAGGCATAGAATCCTCGCCTATACTGTTAATTCCTTCCCTCATAAATCAATCCTATATTCTTGATTTAAACGAGGAGCAAAGCTTTTGCCGCTACCTCTCCTCAAAAGGGCATAATTGCTTTTTAGTGGAATGGAATGGTCCTAACGATGAAGAAAAATCATTTTCATTAGAAGACTATATCCTACGCCTCATACGTATAGCAGA
>CBFCZA010000340.1:0-3399 GCA_965602285.1 uncultured Curvivirga sp.
GTAAAACTTATTCTATTAAATCTGACGGGTTTAAAAGTAACACAAATGGAAATTCCTATAGCGAATGGATATTGGGATCTTCATCTGTGGACGGAAGATTTAGGGGCGTGGGAAACATTGCCTACCCTATATGAACGGCGTATTCGCGTTAATGGCAAGGATGTATCCCTTATACGTCGCACCCATAAGGAATGGATCACCCAGCGCTATTTCCTTGGAGCACTAACAAGCACGGAACCCACCCCATGGGAAGCCTTTGGAAAATATCGAGGGAGGCATATTTCTCATAAAATAAGAATAAGTGATGGTCGCTTGCGCATTGACTTTGCAGGGTCAAATCTCCAATCAACAACGATAAGTGCTATTTTGTTAGAACCATCAGGGAATGATAAAAAAATCTTTAATGCGACTCAAAAAAATCGCAAACAATGGTTCAACCAAAGATGGCCTTTCGTTAGTAAAGTAAACACTATTCAACGACAGAAACAAATAAACGCATTTGCAGGAGAAACATTATTCATTCCGATAAAATCGAATAGAGAAATTAAATTCATAGCTTCAAAAGAAATTCGTATTTTACCTTTATATAGCCATAAAACTTTCAAAAGGGCCTCCCCCAATAGCGGTTTATTAATGCGGGGAAATTTTAAATACTCACCACAACGAACATCTTCATCAAATTCAACATTTCTTCGCATAGATGTACCTAAACGCCTTAAAGAGGGACTATATTCAGTCAATGTTACCTTTGTAGATAATACTCATGACAAGTTGAACTTTTGGATCAGCTCATCGCCTAAACCGCATTTGGCTAAATCAATTGGGATTTATCTTGAGACTCCACCCCACTTAAAAACGCCCCAAGCCATAGAAATGCAAGCATGGTGCGATTTAGATTTCGTTCAGCAACTGGGATTTAGTGCTGTATCAGCCCCCTTCAGAGACAAGCCTAGTCAATTTTTAGCCGATTTAAAGCGGGCCAACAGTTTTGGTTTCCGTGACATCCTTTCATATACGACGATGAAGAGAATGCAAAACTCAGAGATAAAAGGCTTATTGAAGAATTTGGTTCAGATGAATGTTGCACAGCCAATTTGGTCAATTGCCGACGAACCCTCAAATGCAGGGCAAGCACAAGAACTGGCATCCAAAGCTGCATTTATACAATCTACGTCTCATATTGCGAAAAAAGCGGGTCATTTGAACAGAAGTCGTGATGAAAAATATTTGGAGCACCTTGATCTCGCCCTCATAAATAGCGGATATGGACTTAATTTCAAGTCGATTCAACATATCAAAAACACGAATGTCACGCCTTGGTTTTATAACATGGAGGACAAAAAATTAGCCACCGGCTTCTACATCTGGCGCATGGCTGTTGATGGATATATGCAATGGCACGGACGGATGCCAACAGCAGACCCATTCGATCCAACCGATGGCCGTGAAGACGATGTACAGCTTATATACCCTAGCATACAGCCCTGCGTAGCTCATCCCAACATTGACATAGAATTGATTAATATGGTTAACGGATTGTCAGATTTAAGATGGCTGAACTGGCTAGATTTAACCGCGAAATCGAATATTGAAGCACGCCTATTACAGCAGCAGATACTCAAAAAAACTCCAACAAATTGGGAAAATGCATATGCACTACCCCACATGTATTGGGAAGATCTAAGATCTAATATTCAGGAACTGGCCCTACGTTTGCAAAATTAACCTCAAACATAATTGAGGTGTAAGATGAGAAACCTAAGTGCTAGCATATTTTTACTCGTATTTCTAAATGGCTGTATGACACTTGACCCTATGGGTCTATTGCCTCCATCCGCTCACTATATGCTTATGGCTGATGAAACGAATAATAGTGGCCGAAATGAAAAAGCTATTTCAGTCGAAGACCTTCTCAATCGTGCAAGACACAAAACCGAAGATGGCTCTGAGACATCACAAAAACTAATTTTTCCCATACTCATCCCATATGATAACTTCCTTGATGCTGAATATACGGCAGAAACATTAAAAGAATTATCTGGCCATAAAATCATTCTTTCTTGTGGTCCATTTAGCATAGGCGATCCGATCACTGCCACCACCAATGCCTTAAGGGCATGTGGCGAGATCCAAAAGATACTCAAAAAACAAAATATATCATTCAACGCTGTATTTTCCCCGAAAGATAAAGCTGATCACGCGACGTTGAAGCTTCAAACGATCAATGGTGATACCCATGCATAATGATTTAATGATGCATATTTTTAACATAATATGGGCAATGTGGCGCCGTAGATATCTTATTTGTGTGCCAATAATCTTTATGCCGATCATAGGGCTTATAACGGGATTAATTAGCCCGAAAAAATACGAAACCTATACAACAATTCTTATCCAAGAAACGTCGAAACAAAATCCTTTTCTAGAAGATCTTGCAGTAGAGACAAATTTAAAATCACGGATGGATGCGCTGAATGCACTTTTGCATAGTAGGCATATCCTTACGGAAGTCGCTATTAAATTAAAAATTATTGATCAAGAAATGCCAGAGGCCGAAAGGCGTAAAAAAATTGCCCAACTATCAAAGTCTTTAAAAAGCACTTTGGTGGGCGAAGACCTTATCAAAATCACTTATTCTGCTGACGATCCAAGCGAAATGGCGGAAGTTTTAAAACTGGTCAGCCTTCGTTTTGTTGAGCGCGTTATCGCACCACAAAGATCTTCAATCATAAAATCGGAAAGCTTTCTAAAAAGTGAAATGCAAAAACGTATTGATGACCTAACATCTGCAGAACAAAAACTTTCCGCTTATAAAAAGAAATTTTCACATGAATTACCCGAATTACATAATGAAAATATTACAAAACTAAGTCATATCCGCACAGTCCTCGCAGAAAGACGTATGGCGTTAGAAGGCGCAAAAGCAGCAGCACTAAAATTAAAGGAACGACTTTCACAAACAAATCCTATTGTCGGAAAAATCGAAGAGAGAATCATTGAAACGATGGCAACCCTCACTTCATTGCGCTCTAGATACACAGATAGGCACACAAAAGTTCAAGCCGTATTAAACCAGCTAAGCGCCCTAGAATCCCAACGTAATAAACTTCTTTTGACTAGACCAACATTTGCAGCCCTTGAAGGCGAAAACTTAGATCGATTATGGAATATGGCAACATCCAATGGTTTTGATTCAACGAATGGTACTCAAACACTCTTGGTATCACAGTTAGAGAAGCTTCAAGATGCACAAAGCCAATGCGACAGACTAAAAGAAGAAATATCATCCCTGGAGCGCGAGCTAAATACATTAACGATCAAATCTAAAGGTTTTAGCGAACACGAACGTCGTATTAATGAACATCAAAGGGAAATCAATATTCAACGTAAGATCTATAG
>CBFCZA010000341.1:0-3393 GCA_965602285.1 uncultured Curvivirga sp.
CTACCCCAAGGGATAAAATCAATTGCAAGTGTCACATTGTTACCACTTGGTGATGTATAGGTCTTATTGGCATAATCCTGCATAAAGCGGGTCGGACCCCAATCCGGTGCCGCCATATTAATCACAATATCTTTTGCAATGGCTGGGGTTGTCATAGCAGCCATTGATACCAATGTTGCCCCCGCAGCTAAACTGCTTAACATTTTTGTACTTAACTTCATTTTACTCTCCATTCATTCTTAAAAATAAATTTCAGACTTAGGTCATTATTTTATCCAGTACGGTTACCTAATTGCCGTACCAGTTTCTTTTGCAAATACATGAGTGGTTTCCAGATTAAAGCCACAAGTCAAACTGTCGCCTACTGAATAGGTGCTGGCTTTTTCTTCTGGCAGCACCATTTTCAAACGCTCCTCACCAACAGTTAAATCTAGGATTACGATGTCTCCTAAAGGCTCTGTTAAGTGGATCTTTGCGTTGAAGGTCGGACCGTCATGTTCATCTCCCGCGTTAATCGGAATGATTTCATGTGGGCGAATGCCAAACAGCAATTCTTCGCCCTTGTTAAATTTTGCTAAAGGGGAGGCCCAGCGATCTGCTGTATATTGACCAAAGCTTATTTCAACTCCCCCTTTTCTGTCGCTACCCGCCTTTAATCCAGAGATAAAATTCATGGGTGGGGATCCCACCATACCGGCCATATACATATTGTCTGGACAGTCATAAAGTTCGTCAGGTGTGCCTACTTGCAATACTTTTCCATCACGCAATACACCGATGCGTTCCCCCATGGTTAAGGCTTCCAACTCATCTGGTGTGGCATAAATAATTGTTATGCCTCGTTCGCGATGAATACGTTTAAATTCTGCGCGGGTATCATGGCGCAATTTTGCATCTAGAGCTGTTAAGGGCTCGTCCAGTAATAGTAATTCTGGTTTGCGGATTAACGCACGTCCGATGGCAATGCGTTGCTGTTCACCACCACTTGCTGTGCCGGGCTTACGATCTAATGTGTGGGTTAATTTTAAAAGCTCAGAAATTTCACCAATGCGCGTATCAATTTCGGCTTTATCCAACTTCATTTGCTTCAGTGGAAAGGCTAAGTTCTCGCGGATATTTAGATGTGGATAAAGAGCATAAGTTTGAAAAACCATCGCAATATCACGTTCACTGATGGGCATATGTGTCACATCTTTACCATCCATTAAAACCTGACCTGCATCTGCCTTTTCAATTCCACAGATTGTTCTGAAAGATGTGGTTTTACCGCTCGCGCTTGCGCCTAGCAGGGCAAAAAACTCCCCTTTCTTCACATCCAGATCAAGCCCATCAACAGCTTTCACATCGTCAAAATGTTTGACTAATCCTGTTACTTTCAAAGAAGACATTACAAAGCCCCTGTTGTTCGATAGTTAATAATCTTAATCATGATAGACCACCTGTATAAATTGAACGCGGATCGCAATTTTTATTCGTTAGGTAATTAACCACATTTTCACATGTAAAAAGACACATTTCTAAATATGTTCCTTTTGTCATTGCCGCCACATGAGGTGTAATTATTGAATTGGGATGGCTGATCAACTCATTCGTTTCTGAGGATTGATCACCTTCGATCAAATCAGCACAATAAGCAGAAATCTGCCCAGACTTTAGCATTGCCAAGGCAGCCTTTGGGTCAATAAGTTGAGCCCGCGCTGTATTAATCACCGCCGCACCATAAGGTAACTTTGACAACCAATTTTGATCAAAATAATGTTCAGTTTCAGATGTTAATGGCATATGAATTGACAAGATATCGCAATCCACCAACTCTCGTTCTAGGGATTTTGCAAGTCCATCTAATCCTTGACCATTTCGACTACAAATACGAACATTCATTGAAAATGCTTCACATAACTTTGCTGTTTTCGATCCGATATTTCCAGATCCAACGATACAAACTTTCTTGCCAAAAAGATCATCACCAGCAAAATCATTTCGATATTCCCAATTGTCTCGCTTAACATTTAAGGCAGCCTCATATCCTTTTCGGACACTCATCAGCATCAACATCAAACTATGTTCAGCAATCGCCGTTGCATTTACACCGGGTGCATGTATCACTGGGATGTTATTTTCATTGGCAGCAATCAAATCGAGATTATTCAGGCCAGCCCCACAACGTGCAACAACTTCTAAAGACGGGCATCTCTCTATCAACGCACGATCAAGTTGGCCCATACCCCGTGTGACAATGGCAGTGATTTCATCAAAAGGTAAATCATGATCGTGGGCATTTGGTGTCGGTGACAAGATGACCTTCGCATAGTCTTGCAACAATGCGTTTGCTTCTTCATCAACGGTTTCAAGCAAAAGTATGGTCATAACTAAACCCTAAGCTCCCTAAACACCACGTCTGTGGTCATCCCGACCAGAAACAAATAATTGATTATCATCAGAAATTTGAACCAACTCGTCATCCAAAACATCCTGATCAATCACATCCGTTGGACGGCTTGCTAATTCCACAAGATTTCCTGATGGGTCCCGACAAAACATTTGCATCGCACCTGTCGCAATTTGTCTCACCTTCCCCCATGGGGTAATATCAATAGCCCCCGCTGCTTTCATCCGACGAAAAGCGCCATTAAAATCATCAGTAACAATACAAAAATGTGCACGGAACGGACGATCATCTTTAAATTCATTCATGTGAATTTGCGTCCCATTGGTCAGGCGTTTCATCCAGATCTAACCCTACAAGGTCCCGATAAAAAGGAACTGCCGTAGCCAAGTCATCAACCAACAGATTCACATGGTGTAATTTATTATTCATCGTCATCACCATTTCCTTCCCTAAGTTACTTTTGCATATTCTTGGACAAAATCATGATTTAAAGTTAACCCCCAACCCACACCTGCGGGTGGGGTGAATTTACCTTCATCAGATGTAATTTTTTCATTCACCAAATCACTAAGAAGTGGATTCGAGCCAAGAGAATATTCGATCACACGTGCGGCCGGGCTTGCGAAAGCCAACGTAAGGCCTGCAATGAATGAAAAGGCAGACCCCCAACAATGCGGCGCTAACTCTAACTGATTAGCCACCGCTAAAGCTGAAATTTTAACACCTTCGCTTAAGCCCCCGCATATCGCCATATCAGGCTGTAAAATATCTGCGGCATCACGATCAATCAGATCTTGAAAATCGAAAACTGTAAATTCGCTCTCGCCCATTGAGATAGGCATCGTTGCATCTTGTTTCACCAAAGTCATCGCCTTGCGATTATCTGCACTGGTGGGTTCTTCAAACCAACGCAGGTTCAAATCTGCAACACGGCGGCAAAATTCATGGGCTTCTGCCGCATTAAAAGTACCATGCGCATCCACCATAATATCAATATCTGGACC
>CBFCZA010000342.1:0-3378 GCA_965602285.1 uncultured Curvivirga sp.
TGATGTGGATGATCAACATTTAAACCAATATGGGGTTGCCCATGGTGGTGTGTCATTGACGTTACTTGACGTTGCTGGTGGTGTTGCTATTTACAGTCTGGGCCTTCGGATTAAACGTATGGCTACCATATCTTTGTCCCATCAATTTTTATCTGGTGTGAAAAAGGGCAAGGTTACGGCGGTTGGCAAGGTTGATCGCCAAGGTAATGCCGTCGCCTTCTGTACGTTAGATTTATATCAAGGGGATGAAGAGAGCGGAGAATTGATATCTACAGCCCAAGCCTCTTATCGTATTTTTCTAGAGAAATAATTCAAAAATAACATTAAAAAAGCGGCGAGATTTCTTTCGCCGCTTTTTTATAAATACCGAAACAATCCGTTTAGTTTTGTGCGATGACCCTGTTAAAGGCACAAGTGATTGCCTTTAAAGAGGCTGAAACGATATTAGCATCACTGCCTACCCCATAAAGAGTAACACCGTCAGCTGTACGCATTTCTACATAGGCAACAGCCGTTGCATCAGCACCGCTACCGGTGGAATGTTCAGAATAATCAAGTAACTTGATATCGACGCCACTTTCTTCGCGTAACGCATTCACATACGCATCCACTGGGCCGTTACCTTTAGATAGGATTTCCATTTCAGTACCGTTTTTAGTTACGGTTGCTGTCATGGATCGCACTTCACTCGCATGGCTATCTGGTACTGTGCGATGTGAAATAAATCCATATGGTGTTGTGTTATTTAAATATTCATCATTAAAAGCATCGGCCATATCCTGAGAGGATACTTCTTTTCCAGATACTTCCGTCACTTTTTGAATGACACCAGAAAATTCGATCTGCAATTTTCGTGGCATACGAATGCCGTGATCTGTTTCCATGATGTAAGCGACGCCGCCTTTGCCGGATTGTGAATTCACACGAATAACGGCCTCGTAACTGGCACCAACATCTTCTGGATCAATAGGTAAATAAGGTACATCCCATTGTTCGCTGTTTGATTTTTCAATGGCGTGAAGGCCTTTTTTGATGGCGTCTTGATGACTGCCAGAAAAGGCGGTGAAGACCAAGTCGCCACCATATGGGTGACGTGGATGTACAGGTAACTGATTACAATATTCAACGGCCTTAACAATTTCTGGAAGGTCAGTGAAATCGATGCCTGCATCTACACCTTGGGTCACCATATTCATGCCCAACGTGATTAGATCAACATTACCCGTGCGTTCACCATTTCCAAATAACGTGCCTTCGATACGATCACCACCTGCCATTAAGGCAAATTCAGCAGCAGCAACGCCTGTGCCACGGTCATTATGGGGATGGATAGATAAGATAACGCAATCACGGTTTTTAATTTCGCGATGGAAGAATTCGATCTGATCCGCATAAATATTTGGTGTAGAAACTTCTACTGTTGCTGGCAAGTTCAAGATGATTGGATTATCTGATGTGGGCTCCATCACGTCCATCACGGCTTCACAAATTTCAACGGAATAATCTAATTCAGTTTGGGTGAAGCTTTCAGGGGAATATTCATACCGAACATTCATGCCGTTTTTGATAGCTTCATCGCCAAGGCTTTTAACCAACTTAGCGCCTTCAACAGCGATGCTTTTGATCCCTTCCCGATCTTGATTGAAAACCACATTACGTTGGATGGTCGATGTTGAATTGTAAAAATGAACAATAACGTTTTTAGCACCTTCTAAGGCTTCGAATGTGCGACGGATCAAATGTTCGCGACATTGTACCAATACTTGCACGGTCACATCATCGGGAATTTTACCCTGATCAATTAATTCGCGGCAAAAATCAAAATCTGTTTGCGAGGCAGATGGAAAACCAATTTCAATTTCTTTGTAACCCATTTTAATAAGCAAATCATACATGCGATGCTTGCGGTCAGATCCCATTGGTTCGATCAAGGCCTGATTACCATCGCGTAAATCAACACTACACCAAACAGGTGCAGATTCGATTTTCGCGGCAGGCCATGTGCGATCTGTCAAATTGATAGGTTCAAACGGTTTATACTTATGAACAGGCATTTTAGTGTTGGATGTCTGTGTCATTTTATTTCTCCTGAGTGGGGCGAATGATCATACTCTAGCCCCTTATCTTTATGATGAGGATGTTTTCCAACAAGGCTCATCTGAATATTTATTTTGTGTACATGAATTTACAGCATAAATACAGTCATTGGATGCTAATTTTTGAAATTTCCAATGACTGCCTAATAGTCGCAGCGCACGCCATCCACGTGCATGTGCTTCTGGCGTCATTAAAAACGCAAATTTGAATAATATTTTGGGAAGTTTATCTTTGGAATATATCATGTTTAAACCGGATGTGTAGAGAGCTATAATTTAGGCAATAGAAAAGAGTTCTTAGTGTTTATGCACTAAGCAGCAGCAATCCCAGCAGGAGCTCATATGTCCGATTTTTGTTCATGAACACACGCTATGGCGTAATTTAGAATGGGTCAAGCATATTATCGTCAAATTTATTTGTTTTAAAGGACGACTAGTTTTACAGAAGACGATAGAATAAAATTTACACGCAATACTTACCTTCTGGATAACTGATGACCATTTCCGTAGTTTATGTGATTCCTACTTTGAATCGAGGCGGTGCTGAAACGCATCTGTCGCAGCTCACACCTGCCTTAAAAGAAAAGGGTGTGGATGTATCAGTTTTCTGCCTACGAGAAAAAGGAACGCTTACCCCAATTTTGGAGGCCGCAGGGATACCGGTCATTGGTCCTTCGTGGGAATATCCAAAGGGTGGTAAAATTGTAAAGGTCGTTTGGTATTTATTACGCTTCCTTCAATTGACGTTTTTTCTTTTAAAGAACCGCTCAAAAATCATTCATTTCTATCTAGCAGAAGCCTATTTGATGGGCGGGATTGCCTCTTTCTTGGTTGGATGTCCTGTGAAGGTCATGAGCCGACGAAGCATGAACCACTATCAAGATAAATACCCAAACCTCATACGAAAGTTAGAATATTGGCTGCATGGGAAGATGTCGGTGGTCATGGGGAATTCACAAAAGGTTGTAGATCAATTAATAAAGGAAGAATTCGTTTCTAAAGATAAAGCCAGTTTATTGTATAATGGTATAGAGAGCCCTGTGTTATCTGGTCACTCCATCCGTGATGAATTATCCATTTCAAAAGACACATCCGTTATGACGATGGTAGGAAACTTAATCCCCTATAAAGGCCATGCTGATTTATTAGAAGCCTGTTCTACACTTAACGATAAGGAGGGTTGGTGTCTTATTCTGGTGGGGAATGATAGTGCAAAGATACAATCCGATTTAATGAGCCAAGCAAAGGGCCTTGATATTGTGGCGCACATTCATTTCTTAGG
>CBFCZA010000343.1:0-3377 GCA_965602285.1 uncultured Curvivirga sp.
TGCGCCAGATCATTCTGCGGTTTTTCAAAAAACTGTGCGCTAGGGGACTTTTCTTTCAAATGCCCCCTGAACATGAACAAAACATCAGTGGCCAAACGTTTTGCTTGTCCTAAGTCATGCGTCGTCATGATCACAGTTGTTCCTTCTGAAGAAATTTCGTTTATAAGTTCTTCTATAGAATGGGTGGCTGGCGGATCAAGGCTGGCACAGGGTTCATCCATAAATATAACCTGCGGGCGCAAAACCCAGGCGCGTGCAATTGCTAGGCGCTGCTGCTCCCCTAATGATAAAACAGAAGCTGGCTTTTGGGCGACCCTTTTTAAGCCCGTCCGTTCTATAACTTCTTCGATCATTTCTTTTCGTAGTGATTTTTTGACGCCACGCACGGATAAGGCAAATTCGATATTTGCATATGTTGTCCTACGCAACATCACAGGTCGTTGCGCAACGAGAGCCTGAAAATGTTTAGGATTATGACCATTCACCCCTAACCATTTAACAGTCCCAGAATTCGGCGTTAACAAGCCATGACTTAAATGTAAAAGTAAGGTTTTACCTGCTCCATTTGGGCCAATAACCATATAGCGCCGTCCTGCTTCAAACTCGCAAGAAAGGTTTTTAATGAGTATTTTCCCACCAGCTTCATAATTTAAATTATGTAACTGAAGCGGTAAAATAGAGGCATCATTTGTCATTAATTCATAGCTTTCATAGGGCATGATGCTTTCTTGTGGTTTCTGTCACATAATAAGTGATCAAGTTTATCGCCAAGGCCAAACATAATAAAACCACCCCTAACGCCAGCGCCATAACCAAATCCCCTTTTCGGGCTTCTAGGGCGATTGCGGTTGTCATGACACGGGTCAAATGATCGATATTTCCCCCTACGATCATTACGGCGCCAACTTCTGATGTGGCACGCCCAAAACCGGCGAGGCCTGCAGTTGCCAATGAAAAACGGGCATCCCACAATAACGTCATAATACGCCGAGACATAGAAACACCTAATGAGTCTAATAGTTCTTCATATTCCATATAAAGCTCTTCTAGAATTTGGCGTGAAATAGCAGTCACAATCGGAACAATCAAAATGACTTGCGCGATTACCATTGCCGTTGGGGTGAATAACAAACTGAAAACACCAAAAGGCCCACTACGGGACAATAAAATATAGACAAATAAGCCAACTACGACAGGAGGCAGCCCCATAAATACATTAACTAATATCACAAGAGCGCGACGTCCTGGAAAACGATATAGAGCTAAAACGGCCCCAAATGGCAAACCAATAAGAAGGGATATACAAACGGCAATTAAACTAAGGCGCAATGATAGCCAGACAATTTCCAACAAAGAATCGTCTAAAGAGAGTACAAGCCCTAAGGCCCGCTCTAATGCTAACCATAAATCATCCATCGTGGTTTGTTCACATTCGTTTAAAGCTGAAAACTAGTATTCTAGAATATTGATGTTATATAGCGCACATACTGTCAACTTATTACTGATATCACTTATGAAAAAACCATCCTATATAAAAAGTATAACTACGCACTAAAATGCTTAGGGAAAACTTCCGACAAGAATAAGAAACAATCTTCTCTCGCTTGTTTTCTATTAATATTTTTAGGATATAAAAGCATATGAAGCCATAGGCCATCAACATTTGTGACAATGCGTCGGGCTGTGATTGCTGCATCTAGGTGTTCATATGACCCATCAACAATAATCTCTTCGCAAAGACGAATTATTTGTTCCGTCCGCTGTTCATCATATCCACTATGAATATCTAAATATGAAGGGCGATACATAGCTTGCCCCCAAAATGCGAACCATACGGAGAGCTTCTTTGTGGATGTGATCGCAGGATTAAAATCAGTTTCCAATATGGCGGTTAGTTGTTGAACAGGATCAGGTGCTGCATCGGTCATACTGCTAAACCAATGGTCATAATGTTCCTGTGCTAAATAGCCAAGGGTCGCATCATAAAGTGCCTCTTTAGATGTGAAATGGAAATTCACGACCCCATGTGATAATCCCGCCCCTTTTGTCACTGTGGTCAATGTTGTCCCAGAAAAACCACGAATAGCAATTGAATCAATTGTTGCATTGATTAATTCCTGACGGCGCACTTCTCTTGCAGCCGTGCGGCTATTGCTTAGTTTAGCTTCACCATTGGATGTCATATCAGTTTCCAGATTTAAAATTATGTTCAACATCTTATCCTAAGATTCGGTAAAACTTCAAATAGAAACAATGGAAAATTGCTTTATTTTATCTGACTAATCAGTCAATTTTTTATGGACAACAGCTTATGAAGTATGGAACATTATATTAGAAATTAAATATTGAACATTTTTGATGAGACATAAGCACAGCTCAAAATAAATACGTATATAATGTCGATGAAAAGGAATGATGATGAGTTCAGAAAAACGCGTGATTAGATTAGAAAGAACAGGCCCTGCCGCGACTGGCATGCCTGAGATGGAATGTAATACTGCCGATTTTGCATCCGCCCTACCAACACAAACATTACATGTTTATTATGGGGATGATGACCTTGGCTTAAATGTTGGTGTTTGGACAACAACAACAATGCAAGAAGCCTATGGCCCATACCCTGGAGATGAGTTTGTTTGGTTGTTAGAAGGGGACTTTAAAATGGTTGATGGGGAAAATAACACCCTTGGAACCTATAAAGAAGGCGAGTCTGTTTATTTCAGGAATGCCGCCCCCGTAAGCTGGGTTCAAGAAGGTTTATTACGTAAATTCTACATCACATATTTGAATCCTAAAAACCCAAAGGCATCCAATGTTCCTGTGGAAAAGGCTGTTATGGCTGTGGACCCATCCATAACGCCAGATCAAATGACAGAACTAGAAAACACAGAGCCGTTCATCATTGATGGCCCAAAACCACTTCAACGTGATTATAACTATTTCACCAATGATACAGATGATATGTTCGTTGGCATGTGGGACAGCGCACCTTTTGAAAGTAAAATGGCACCGTTTCCAAGCTATGAGTTTGTACAACTCTTAGAAGGTGAAATCACCATCACCGAAGAAGATGGTACGGTAAATGTATTTAAGAAAGATGATTGCTTCTTCATTCCAAAAGGAACTGTTTGCAGTTGGAAAACAACTGAATATGTAAAGAAATATTACACTATCGTAGCACCAGCAGAAGATTAAAAGCTGCGCTATTCATAGTGACCATAAAAAAACGGGGTAAGATGTTTCTTACCCCGTTTTTTAGTAATCATTTTTTTAAAATTTATTTCGATTAATTCAAACGGAACCATGCCGCCTTTGAATTGGTATAGCTTAAAAGACTTTCAAAACATTTATCTTTGGCATTACCAGATTGTTTATAT
>CBFCZA010000344.1:0-3372 GCA_965602285.1 uncultured Curvivirga sp.
TTATGGATGGGTGCATCATGTATCCTTAGATGGGTTATAATATAGGTTAATAGGTAGTCATTCTTGTAGGGAAAACAAGAATAAATCTGACCCCTTCACGAAGATATTATTTTTAAATTCGAAATAATGCTTCCATATTTATTAATTGCCTGTATTACGAGAAGATAATTTAAAAAATATCGTGAATTGCGGGACTAATATGTCGACTAAAAACTATGAAACTAACAATATGTTGGCGATCAGCTATTTGCTGCTTGGTATGCTGTTATTAAGTAGTATGGATGCTGTGGCTAAAATGATGATGGACGCGGATTATCCTGTGGTTCAGGTTATGGCTGTACGTAGTTGGATTATCTTGCCTGTGATGATCGTTTGGATGTCGCTAAAGGGACGTGCGTCTTTTAACCAATTGAAAACAAAGCGATGGAAAGCCCATGTTAGTCGGGCGGCTATTGGGTTTTGTGCGCCATTCTTTTTCTTCTATGCCTTAACCACAATGCCGTTGGCGGATGCTACCGTATTATTCTTTACCGCACCTTTCATCATGACGGCGTTGTCTATTCCGTGGTTTGGGGAAAAAGTAGGTCTCCATCGCTGGTTCTCTATTATTATCGGATTTGTTGGGGTTGTGATTATCATTCAACCCGGCAGTGATACATTTCAGCCGTCCGCTGTTTTAGCTATGATCGGATGTATTGCTTATTCTTTGATCAGTCTAATGGCCCGTTGGATGGGGGATACTGAAACATCCTTTAGTATGGTGTTTTATTTTAATTTAGGGGTTGGTGTGATTGCATCTGCTGCACTGCCATTTTACTGGGCACCTATCTTGATGGAGCATGCGTGGTTGTTTGTTGCTGTCGCTCTTTTGGCTTTATTGGGTCATATTTGTTTAACAAAGGCCTTTACCATTGGTGAAATAGCAACCATCACGCCTTTTGAGTATAGTTCGTTGATTTGGGCTGTATTATTTGGGTATTTGTTTTGGGGTGATTTTCCAAAAATCCATGTATGGGCGGGAACCGGCATTATTGTGACTTGTGGATTGTATATCCTTTATCGTGAGAAGAAGAAATCCCGTGAAATCACCCCGCCAATTACAGATTTGCCCTAATGTCGAAATGTAAATGTCACGTTTTAAGGTTATTTTGACGGTCAAAACGCATTGTTTTCATGTTCGGCTTAGTGTAAGAATCTTTGAAGATATTTAATAAAAATCGGAGCAGTCTCTTGAGCGAAGACAACCTTACCCACCGCAATAGCTTTTCCTATGATGATTTAATCGAATGTGGAGATGGCAAATTATTTGGCCCAGGCAATGCCTTATTACCTGCCCCAAACATGTTGATGATGGATCGTATCACTAGCATCACCCAAGATGGTGGGGAGCATGGCAAAGGCCATATTATTGCCGAATTGGATATTAATCCTGACCTTTGGTTCTTTGGATGCCATTTTAAAGGTGATCCAGTAATGCCGGGTTGCCTTGGTTTAGATGCTATGTGGCAATTGACCGGTTTCTTCCTTGGATGGCTTGGCGGCAAAGGCAAAGGCCGTGCCCTTGGTGTTGGTGAAGTTAAGCTTTCCGATATGGTTCTCCCTACAGCGAAAAAAGTAACCTACGAGATCACAATGAAACGCGTTATTATGCGTCGATTGATCATGGGTGTTGCTGATGGTGTGATGAAAGTTGATGGAAAAGTTGCTTGTGAAGTAACTGATATGAAGGTTGGTCTCTTTATTCCACAAGAAGACTAACTAAATAGATAAGATCGGCTTGTCTTTGACGCTAAAGACAGGCCTTTTTTATTTGAAATACGATTAATTAAGCACAGAAAAGGGGTTTACCCATGCGTCGTGTCGTTATCACCGGAATCGGTATCGTTTCCAGTATCGGAAATAATCAAGATGAAGTTCTTGCTTCTTTAAAAGAAGGCAAGTCAGGTATTGTTCATAGCGAAGATTACGCAGAACGCGGTTTTCGAAGTCACGTTCATGGTAGCGTGAAGCTGGACCCAACTGAGCATATTGATAAAAAACAGATGCGTTTCATGGGTGATGGTGCTGCCTATAACTATATTGCGATGGAACAGGCGATTGAAGATTCTGGTCTTGATGACAATGACGTTTCTAACGAACGCACAGGCTTGATCATGGGGTCTGGTGGGCCGTCTACCAAAAACATGCTTTGGGCTTGGGATACTGCACGGGAGAAGTCTGCAAAACGCGTAGGTCCTTTCATGGTGCCACGTATTATGTCTTCGACAAATTCTGCTACTTTGGCGACACCGTTTAAAATTAAGGGTGTTAACTATTCTATCAGTTCAGCTTGTTCAACTTCTGCCCATTGTATTGGTGCAGGAACAGAACAAATTCAGTGGGGCAAACAGGATGTTGTCTTCGCTGGTGGTGGTGAAGAATTAGACTGGACCTTGACTGTTGTGTTTGATGCAATGGGCGCTTTGAGCTCTAAATATAATGATACACCAGAAAAAGCTTCCCGTGCTTATGATGCAAACCGTGATGGTTTCGTTATTGCTGGTGGCGCGGCCGTTGTGGTTCTAGAAGAATTAGAACATGCAAAAGCACGCGGTGCTAAAATTTATGGTGAGGTCGTTGGTTACGGTGCTACATCTGATGGCTATGATATGGTTCAACCTTCTGGTGAGGGTGCGGTTCGTTGTATGCAACAAGCACTTTCAACAGTGGACGGAACTGTGAATTACATCAATGCACATGGAACGTCGACGCCTGTTGGTGACACAAAAGAGCTTGGCGCAGTTCGTGAAGTCTTTGGTGGCATGGCAGAACAGCCTGTTGTTGGTTCTACCAAATCAATGACAGGGCATTCTTTGGGTGCAACTGGTGCACAAGAAGCCATTTATTCTTTGTTGATGATGAAAAATCGTTTCATTGCTGAATCTATCAATATTGATAATCTTGATGAAGGGGCTGAAGGCATTAAGATAGCAACATCACGCATTGATGATGTTGATATCGACGTTGCGCTTTCAAATAGTTTCGGATTTGGTGGTACTAACTGTACGTTGGCAATGCAACGTTTCAAAGACTAGTTCGAGGGGAATTGAATATGTCTGAAAAACAGGGGATTATGGCGGGTAAACGCGGTGTGATTATGGGCGTTGCTAATGATCATTCCATTGCTTGGGGCATCGCTAAGATGTGTGCAGAGCATGGTGCGGAGCTTGCCTTTACATATCAAGGCGACGGTATGGGAAAACGGGTGAAGCCTTTGGCTGAATCTGTTGGTTCTGATATTTGCATTCCATGTGATGTGAATAATGATGAAGATATCGGCAAGACTTTTGCCGCTATTGGCGAAAAATGGGACAGCATAGATTTTGTTGTTCA
>CBFCZA010000345.1:0-3351 GCA_965602285.1 uncultured Curvivirga sp.
GCCGCCGTTTTATCACGATTTCTGCCGCTGCGGCGGGGGCATTTCTTTTGATGCCGGGGGATATCAAGGCATCTACAGGAATATTATATCGCTGGAAGGGCGTCGCCCTTGGCGCTGAAGCAGAAATGCTTCTCAATATTCCTGATCATTTGGATGGTCAGTATCTTATGTCATTGGTTCAAAATGAAGTGAATAGGCTAGAGAAAATATTCTCTTTATACCGTGCAGATTCAGAACTGACTTTCCTAAATGAGAATGGATATCTACCAAATCCATCTTTAGAGATGATAGATTTATTATCGCAGGCCAACCATATCAGTCGTGAAACCAAAGGGCTATTTGATGTGACCATTCAACCCTTATGGCAATTGTATCAAGAAAGAAAAGGCAGCGTTATTTCTGATAGGCTTTTGAAGAATGTTAATAAATTGGTTGGGTATGAAAAAATATCTATTTCAAACCAAGAGATTAGATTGAAAAGAAAAGGGATGGCCTTAACCCTAAATGGTATTGCACAAGGTTATATCACAGATAAAATAGCGGACTTACTTGCGTCTCATGGATTAAGCAATTGTCTCGTACAAATGGGTGAAACAAGAGCATTAGGCCTTCACCCTACAGGACGATATTGGGACATTGGTTTGCAAGGTGGCGCAGGTGAAAAAGTTAAATTGAAAAATGCCTCTATTGCCACATCTGGTACCATGTCAGATCAAAATTTTTTCATCGATCCCGTATCAGGCCAACTCAGCCAAAATCAGCAACATGTAAGTGTTGTGGCCAAAAAAGCCACCCTAGCTGATGGTTTGTCTACGGCAATTTCCGTCATGAATGAAACAGAAGTTAGCCATTTGAAAAAGAAAATGAATACTATTCGCGTGTATATATACTAAAATTTATAAATTCTAAAAATTCTTGTTTTCAGATTTAAAACGTTCAATCCATTCATTGTTGATGTCGCCCCGTTGCATCTTGAAGGGAGATTGCTCGACAGAAAAATGATGATTTGTTTCTATATCCATCGCATCGCAAATCTGATGGCAAATTGGATTGGTATCTTCGATTAAGTCTTCATAGATGATATCAAGGGGGGTGATGCTATTTATGGCAAAGAATTTTTTCCACTGTAGGTTTTGTGATAAAATCTCATTCAGGGATGCGCGTATAAGCTTTTCATCATAACGGGGATCTGCTTCTGATACATGAAGGGAAGACCAATTTCTACTTTGGTGAGCTATCGCATAAGAAACCGCTTGGGCCAAAAGGTTTTTACGTGTGACATGCACAAAACACTTAGTTGATTTCAAAAAGATTTTAATGGTTGGAAAATTTAACAAAGGTGCAATTTGTATGAAATGTGCCTTTAACCCAAAAACGCCGTTAGGGCTTGTTCGTATTTTTTTGATAGTATTTATATAAGTAGAGATTTCCGATTTTTTGGGTAGTCCCAAACGCGTTGTTAGGTTGAAAATAACGTCCTCAGGGTGGAAATATTCATGAGGAACACCCAAGGCACCTGACTCGTAGAGGAGGGAACCTAGTAGCGTCCCACCACATCGCGGTGCCGTACAAAGCATGTAGGGTGAAATTTCGCCTTCATAATCAGCTTGATCATAGCTTTGTGCATTTAGAGGATGGTCATTCATTTAAGTAACCTTTGAAAATCAAATGATGACGAAGCTTATTCTTCAGGTTCGTCATCATCCTCATAAACCTCAGGTGTGAAATCAGCAAAGTCACTGACGAATTGACTAAGGTCACCTTCCGTCCATTTAGCAAATTTCTCTGGAATATCATGTTCGATCATCCATTCATCAAGCTCATAGACAATATCCTGATTTTCAATCCAGAATTGGGCTGATTTTATGTCCCCATTTTGATGGAAGTTGATTTTTGCAGGACCTTCGCGGCGATGTTGTTTTCCATTGACCCAAAAGCGCACTGTTTTAGCCTTACCATGTTTGTAATAGCTTATTGTCGCAGGGCCATCTTCTTTATGTTTTTGGCCCTCCACAAAATATTCTTCTTCTTTAACATTCCCATCTTCAAAATATTTAATGAAAGCAGGCCCGCCCAAACGATGTTTCTGTCCCTTGAAGAAGAATTGTTCTAAACGAGGTTCACCGTTTCTAAGATATTTTATCTCTGCTGGCCCATCTTCACGATGACGTTCCCCATGCATGTAAAAATGTTGGGCTTGTAGATTACCTTCTTGAGAATATTGCTTCAAAGCAGGCCCATCTTTGCAATGATATGCACCCTCATCATCAAAATGGCTTTCAGACTCAATGATTTTTTCGTCTTTGTCATAATAGGTGTATTGGATGGTCATGGCTGTTCTTCTCATTGGTATTTTTGCAGGGTGGCAAATATATGGCATATAACCATCGTGCTTACAAACCTATGCCCATCTTAAATGACATGGGCTGGGTTCTATTGATGAATTTGCACGATCTGTTCACGGCCATTTTTACACTTTGCTAAATAGATGACTGTTTCGTTTAGATATTCCTAAATCTTTTTTGGAATTATCGTTTACAGTAGCAGAGGGTAAAATGGAAAAGTCGAAATAACACCAAATACTATGATGAGATACATCTGAATAGTTTCTGTGAAGACTAGGTCAAAATATGGGTTAATTCTCTTGCAGTATTTTCGAAGGATAGTTATCTATTGATTTTATGTTAGATTTTGATTGTATTAAAAATGCTTGATTAAAGTTCGATATTATTCTCGCTAGCATTGGTTGAAGCCACCATGTTATGTGCATTGCTGACTTTTTTGTGCTCTAAAACAAAAAATCCAGGCATGAAAGAAATGGCTGGTGCAACATGCGCTGGGGCTATTGGTGCATTGGTGACAGGGTTTGGTATCTCATTTTCAGACTACACCCTAGTTTTTTATGGGGTTTCGTTTTTCACCATCAGCCTTATATTTGCTGCACGATCAATGAGACGTTTACAAGAACACGCACCAGCCAACATATTCGATGTTGCCATTTTAATTTTTGTCGTCGCCTATAGCTACTATTTTGTTGTTGTCGGAAACAATATAACAAGCCACGTTATTGCAAACACTGTGGTTTACGCCTTGATCTCCGGCTTTACGGCAAAGAAACTTCTCTCCGAAAAGCGTCCTGGCCTTAGGCAGGGGTGTAGAATACTTGGGTTTATGTTTGCTGGATATGCTTTCTTTCAAGTACTAAAATTGCTAGCACGACCCCTTGTTGATGATGCTCCTTCTTTGTCTGCACAAATAACTACGCTCGATTACATTGGTCTCTTTGTAGCTATGTCCGTGACGATAGGTTGGAGCTTTGGGTTGATTTGGGCTTCCTACAATAATTCAGAA
>CBFCZA010000346.1:0-3331 GCA_965602285.1 uncultured Curvivirga sp.
CCGTTTAACCACAGAGGACCCTGAAAATAATTTCATCCCAGATTATGGGCGTATTAAGGTTTATCGCGGGGCCAATGGTTTTGGTATTCGCCTTGATGGAAGTACCGCCTATTCAGGGGCAGTCATCACACCGTTTTTTGATTCGATGCTTGAAAAAGTTACAGCTTGGGGTGCTACATCTGAAGAAGCACAATCACGCATGGATCGTGCCTTACGTGAATATCGCATCCGTGGGGTCGCTACAAATTTAGCCTTCTTAGAGAATTTAATAAATCACCCTAAGTTCATAACTGCGGAATATACAACACGCTTCATTGATCAAACACCCGAGCTTTTCCACTTCCCTAAACGCCGAGATCGCGCAACGCGTTTGTTACGATTTGTTGGGGATGTGATTGTAAATGGTAATCCAGAGGTAGAAGGCCGGATAGAACCAAAACGCCTGACCATGCCTGTTGCCCCAAAAGTAGACCTACAGGTTTGCCCTGATGGCTATAAACAAAAATTGGATAAGATGGGCCCTGAGGCATTCTCTAAATGGATGCAGGCAGAACCAAAGGCACTCGTCACAGATACAACCATGCGCGATGCACATCAATCCTTGCTTGCGACACGTATGCGGGAATTTGATATGCTGCAAATTGCCCCAGCTTATTCACGTATGTTGCCTGAAATTTTCTCGATGGAATGTTGGGGCGGGGCGACATTTGATGTGGCCTATCGTTTCTTAAAAGAAGATCCATGGAACCGTTTGACGCGCCTACGCGAAGCAATGCCTAATATGCTGACACAAATGTTGTTACGTGCCTCTAATGCCGTAGGTTACACCAATTACCCAGATAACGTGGTGCAACATTTTGTGAAAGAAGCCGCAGATAGTGGCATGGATATATTCCGTGTGTTCGACAGCCTGAATTGGGTGGAAAATATGCGCGTTGCCATGGACGCCGTTCTTGAAACAGGCGCCCTTTGTGAAGGAACTATTTGTTATTCTGGGGATATGCTCGCCGAAGGTAATAACAAATATGATCTGGGTTATTATATTGATATGGCAAAGCAGCTTGAAAAAGCTGGCGCGCATATCATTGGTATTAAGGATATGGCAGGCGTTGCAAAACCTGCGGCAATCGCAAAGCTTGTTACCGAATTGAAACAGGAGGTTGGCTTACCTCTTCATTTCCACACGCATGACACCAGCGGTATTTCTGCGGCTTCTGTGATGGCGGCTGTTGATGCAGGTGTGGATGCTTTTGATGCGGCTATGGATAGTTTTAGCGGTTTAACATCTCAACCTAATTTAGGGTCACTTGCCAGTGCCTTAAAAGGTAACCCGCGTGATCCGGGTCTTGATCCTGATTCCATCCGTACGATTTCACGCTATTGGGAATCTGTTCGTGAAAATTATGAAGGTTTTGAAAGTGATATCCGTTCGGGTGCATCAGAAGTCTACCTTCATGCAATGCCCGGTGGACAATATACGAACTTACGTGAACAAGCGCGTGCAACTGGTCTAGAACATCGCTGGCCTGATGTGGCGAAAGCATACGCGGAAGTGAATGATATGTTTGGGGATATTGTTAAGGTAACACCAAGTTCTAAAGTTGTTGGTGATATGGCTATTTATATGGTGTCCAGTGATCTGACCCGCGCCGATGTGGAAAATCCAGATAAACCCATCGCCTTTCCTGAATCTGTGGTGGCCTTGTTTAGAGGAGATATAGGTCAACCAAAAGGAGGCTTCCCGGAAGCCTTACAGAAAAAAATTCTTAAAGGAGAGAAACCAAGCACAGGCCGTCCCGGTGCTCATCTTTCTCCTGTTGATTTTGATGCAACTTTTGACGCGATGCAAAAGAAGTTTGGCAAACATATTGGTCAACGTGATGTTTCGTCTTATTTACTATATCCAAAAGTATATGAGGATTATTCTAAGGAACGTAGTGCATATGGAGATTTATCTGTTCTGCCTACATCCGTATTTTTCTATGGTATGGAATCTGGGCAAGAGGTAACAGTGGATATTGAAAAGGGGAAAAGCCTTATCATACGTTACATCAATACAGGTGATGCGGATGAAGATGGTGAACGTTCCGTTTTCTTTGAACTTAATGGGCAACAACGTACTGTGAAAATTGCTGATAAGTCATTGGCTTCTAGTGTGAAGGCACATATTCAAGCGGAAGAAGGTAATCCGGCTCATGTGCCGGCACCGATGCCGGGGATGATTTCCAGCCTAACTGTTCAAGTCGGCCAAAAAGTCAATGCAGGAGACGTCCTTCTATCTATCGAAGCCATGAAGATGGAAACAGCTATTCACGCCGAAGCGGATGGTACCGTTGAAAAAATCAATGTGTCGGTAGGGTCGCAAGTGAAGGGTAAAGACTTGCTGATTAATCTAACATTGGGTTAAGCCATATTTAGTTAACGAAAGCAGGTAGAAAAATCTTCTGCCTGTAATTCGTTTAGTTAATCAAGGGCTTCATCTAATGATTGCCCTCTTTCATATGCTTAATTGTAAATGCCATCGTTATATTTCTTACGAACATGTATGTCTTCATACGACATGAAATTACATTGGCTTTTCCATAGAATTTCGGTTTTCGTTGCAAATAATTTACAGAGGTTATGGTTAAGTGCAAAACATTGATCTAAATTTCTACGATGCTCTTCTTTTGTACAAACCTCACCAAAACAAAAGCCCATGTATCCATCTTGTTTTCCATGATTTGTTGAGGATATGTAAAAAGAATTTCCATAATCACCTTTGGAAAAAAGGGAGAATTTTTTAGATGTGGCATGCGTAAACGAAACGTGGTTGTCGCCGACTATAAATCTTAACCCATCTTTATTGGTAAAGAATTTCCCAAAAGTGCTTTTTACTTTTTCAGAATGTACCGACATAAAGGGGCCACTCCGTTTTCTAAGTATTTTTACTTTGTTAGCAAATAGGCTGCATTTTTTGTCGTAAAAGGTCCCACATTTATTTATATTTATTAGATGATCATTTTTGCTGCAGGGGGATGATTTGCATTCTTGGATCGTTGCGTTATTGCCATCAATAGTAACATAAAAATAATTATCTTTCATGTTATTCAAATAATTTACAAAACTTTTTGATGTTTCTATGCTAAATTTAATTTTGCCCTGACCTGTTGGGGAAGCAGAGGGGTTAAGTGAAGATAACAGCGCTGTTTCAGAATCTATAAAATATTCCCCCAAATATTTTTTTACTATTTCTGATTGAAAAGGCATGAAGTTTCCTGGATTTTTCCAGCTTAGTAATTTTGGACGCATGAATAAAAGGCAAGGCGTTTTGTTTGGGTTCAGAATATTG
>CBFCZA010000347.1:0-3321 GCA_965602285.1 uncultured Curvivirga sp.
AGCAGAAATGTTAGGACTTCCTGTCCCTAGCCCGCAAGAAGAAAGCAAAAATCTAAAGCTTTTATAAAACTGCTTCTGTTCTAGGTTTCAACCAAGAAATAACGGGCAATACCATATATATATAAAACGCTAAAAACGATGTTGATATATTTCAACTGGCGTTCTGTGTGAAGCCACGCGCAATAAATCCAAATGAGACAAAAGGGTAAACTGAGAAATAAAGTGTAAGGATACCAATTTTGAACTGCGGTTAATGTGCTGAACCCCCCTAAAATCAGGGCAACCCATTTCAGCTTCTGTTCGTGCTCCGACAGTCGAAAATTTCTCATATAATACCACATCGTAAATGTAAGGAGGGGCCAAAAGAAAGTTTAGCTGCCAACTTATTATATTATTTTTATGTCATATAAAAGAAAAATCGTCCTTAGATTTCCTAAATAAAAATTCGACCTTTCAAGTATAGAACAGCATCTCCTTGCATTTTCACGCGATCACCCACTAATTCACAAAATAAATCACCAGAACGCTCAGAAATTTGGCGTGCATGAAGCATATTTTCACCAAACCTTTCTGCCCAAAATGGGATGATACTACAATGGGCAGACCCGGTAACAGGATCTTCATTTATACCAGATCCAGGGGCAAAATAACGTGAAACACAATCACAGTCTTCACCTTTAGCCGTGATAATCAAACCATCACCATCCATGGCCTCAATAAAATCAAAGTCAGGTACGAATGTCCGTACTGCAGCTTCATTTTCTAAAAGGGCAAGGTTTTTATAGGCCCGATGGAACGATATAGGCTTACAATTATGTGCATCTTCAAAACCGTGAGGGAGTTCCATATCGGCGACGGGGCGTGCAGGGAAATTAAGCTCTATCCTATCGCCAACTTTACATACATAAAGTGCTCCTGCCTGACGCGTTTCAAAACGAATTTCATCCGCCGGCCAGCCAAGTTGATCAAACAAAACATGTGCTGTTGCCAATGTGGCATGACCACAAAGTTCAATTTCCACAGCCGGCGTGAACCAGCGAATTTCGAAATCAGCACCCTCATTATTCACAGGTACAAAAAACGCGGTTTCCGCAAGGTTATTTTCTAGAGCTATATTGATCATAACCTTGTCAGGAAGCCATTCCTTTAGAGGCACAACAGCCGCGGGGTTTCCTTTGAACACTTCATTTGTGAAGGCATCTACTTGGTAAATATCAAGAGAAGATTCTTTTGACATTAGTTTGTCCCCTCTTTCAAGATTTCAGCAAATAATTGTGCATCAATATTTCCACCGGACAAGACAACGCCAACCTTCTTACCTTTCATTTTAGCTTTTTCTTGTAACAATGCAGCCAAAGGCGCAGCCGCAGCACCTTCTGCAACATTATGCGTATCCGTATAATATGCACATATGGCGGCTTTGATTTCATCATCATTTACGGTGACTATCCGATCTGCACCTTTCAAAATAATTTCTAATGCCTGATCATCAGGCGTACGGCATGCCATACCATCAGCAACGGTTTCTGCCTTGTTGCTCAAAACTTTTTTACCCGCAGCAAAACTAAGGGCATATGCAGGTGCACCTTCTGCCACAACCCCAACAATTTTCGTCTTTAATCCCAATGCATCTCTAGCTGAAATCATACCTGTAATTCCAGACCCCATACCTATTGGAACATAAACCGTATCCAGACCACCCTGCGATCGGAAGAACTCTAATGAATATGTACCAACACCTTGCATCAAGTTTTCATGGAAGCTAGGCAACATATGAAGGCCTTCAACTTCAGACTTGGCTTTCGCAAAATCGGCAGACTCTTGAAAATCCTTACCATGAATGATTAATTCTGCACCTTGTGCTTTCATCGCTGCATTTTTCTCTGGGCTATTTCCTTCAGGAACCACAATTGTGGCATTCATCCCCAATCGGCGCGCAGCGGTCGCAATGCTTTGCCCATGGTTTCCACGTGTAGCGGTGATAACCCCGCTTATTTTCCCTAAAGAATTTTGCATATAGACCAATCCACCACGGATCTTAAAGGCACCAATGGGTGTGTGATTTTCATGCTTCACCCATAATTCAGTGCCGACACGTTTAGATAACAAAGGCCATTGATAGCAAGCTGTTCCTGGGAATACAGAATGAACTAATTCTAATGCATTTTCTAATTGTGCTAAAGTTGCAGTCATCTTTATGGCCTCTATTAAATTTTGAAATTCATGTCATTTTAATGGATAAGATATATTGTGTAATCAACGCCAAAAAGGCTTCTTATATTCTAAACAAACCTCTTCACGGGTTAAACCTATATCTTTAAGCAGATAATCTGGTAAAGACTTTAAGTAACGCCTTTGGCGTGCCCGAAAAGATACTTGTGCCACCTTCGTCCAAATAAACACGACAATGCTATATGGCATTGTCCATATATTCATTACATGGGAATCGACTTTCCCGGACGTTGTAAGGCCAAATGAAATTTCAACATTAAAACCTAACATGCCGGGTAATAGTTTAATTGTACGCATACAATATCTCCTTTTAAGCACCCGAACACTAATAATTTAGTGACAATAGAGACAATACTTGACAATTGTATGGTGTCAATTTAAACATTGTACCCATGACAATTAGAACCCCTAAATGGTCCCCTGATCTCAGCAATAAATCAGGAGCTAAATATAAAGTAATAGCTGATGCCCTAGCTGATGATATTCAGGCTGGGCGATTAGCTGTAGGCGATAAACTTCCTGCGCATAGAGAGCTTTCGTGGCATCTTGGGGTAACAGTTGGCACCATCACACGCGCCTATCAAGAAGCTGAACGTAGAGGGTTAGCTGTTGGTGAAATTGGGCGCGGCACATTCATAGCCAATACAAATATTACCGCCGACAGTGGACGGAACGCTGTGATTTCACACCCTTATGCATGCATGCCTCTTGAAGACGATCCAAATGCCCCCATACAATTGGATGTAAACCATCCACCTTCTTGTGGCCAAGCAGAGGCTATGCAATCAGCGATGCAACATATATTAAACGATCCAGAAATGGCCCGTTTTTTAACCTATCAAAATAACTCTGGTATGCCCCATCATCGTGAAGCCGCGGCCAAATGGATCAAACCGCGCTATACAATAGCAACAGCGGAAAATACCCTCATCACAAGTGGCGGGCAACATTCCTGCTTCGTTGCCTTATCTGCCGTCACACGACCCGGCGATACTATTGTCGCAGAGAGCATGTCCCACACAGGTATAAAAAGCATCGCGAGAAACCTTGGCATTAAACTTCATGGTATCATTCAAGATGAGGAAGGGC
>CBFCZA010000348.1:0-3304 GCA_965602285.1 uncultured Curvivirga sp.
TAACCAGATCGGCCCCAAGTGCCGTTAAATATTCAACATTAATATCGCCTTTTGAAACCACATTGATGTAATGGGCCACATTAAAAGTATCACCGGCATAACTTTTTCTAAATTGGTCATTACCCAAGTCAGACATTTCCAACATGACTTCACCAATAGATAAAAACTTCATCATATCTAACTCTTCGATTAATGGTTATCTCTGGGTAAGCCTTGAGTGGCGGCAATACGTTGATACTTCACGGCATTTTTAAGAACCATGCCCTCAGAAAGCTGATCAACAATAGTGCGTTGAATTTCCTGCCATGGGGTTTGAGAGGCTGGATATTGAAATCCACCTACTTGTTCTAAATCATTCATCCTTTGATCATATTCTTGTTCAGAAATGAGGATGTCCGCACGCCCCGTGTTCAAATCAATACGAATACGGTCATGATCTTTAAGGACGGCTAAACCGCCCCCAATTGCGGCCTCGGGAGAGGCATTTAAAATAGACGGCGAACCTGACGTACCTGATTGGCGCCCATCACCTATACATGGCAAACAAGATATGCCTTTTTTCGTGAGATAATTGGGCGCACGCATATTCACAACTTCAGCAGCACCGGGATATCCTATAGGTCCCGTTCCGCGCATGAATAAGATACTATGTTCATCTAAACCTAAGGCAGGGTCATCAATTCTATCATGAAAATCTTCTGGCCCTTCAAATACAATGGCATTGCCCTCAAAGGCCATTGGGTTTTTAGGATCTTCAAGATAACGTTTGCTGAATTCTTCTGATACAACGCTTAATTTCATAATTGCGGCGTCGAATAAATTACCACTGATGACTTTAAAACCGGCATTATCCACCAGAGAATCCTCAAAACTTCTGATAACATCCATATTGCTATTTTTAGCGTTCAAGCAATTATCAGACAAGCTTTTACCCGATACGGTCATACAATCCCCATGCAGAAGTTGATGCCGTAAAAGTTCTGCAACAACGGCGGGGACACCACCAGCCCGATGGAAATCTTCTGATAGATATTCACCAGCAGGCTGCATATTCACAAGCAATGGAACATTCAAACCAATTTTTTCCCAATCCTTTATATGCATTTCAACGCCCATATGACGCGCAATTGCAGTGATATGGATAGGGGCATTTGTTGATCCGCCTAGCGCGGAATTTACAACAATGGCATTTTCAAATGCCTTGCGTGTCATGATGTCTGATGGCTTTACATCTTCACGCACCAAGTCAACAATACGCTTTCCCGTTAAATAGGCGATTTGCCCACGTTCGCGATATGGGGCTGGTATGGAGGCCCCCATTGGCAATTGCATCCCTAAGGCTTCCGACAGCGAATTCATGGTCGACGCCGTCCCCATTGTATTGCAATATCCAGCCGATGGGGCAGAATCAGAGGCCCGTTGGATAAATTCCTCGTAATCAATTTCACCCGCAGCCAATTTATCGCGCGATTCCCAGATCACAGAACCAGACCCACATCTTTTTCCTGCGGAATACCCATTTAACATTGGCCCACCACTTAAAACGATTGCTGGTAAATCCACCGTTGCCGCAGCCATTAAACAAGCCGGCGTTGTTTTATCGCAGCCAACAGTCAACACCACCCCGTCTAAAGGATATCCATAAAGCACTTCAACAAGCCCTAAATAAGCAAGGTTCCTATCAAGCGAAGCCGTTGGACGTTTTCCTGTTTCTTGAATCGGATGAACAGGAAATTCAATTGCGATTCCACCGGCCTCACGGATACCTTCACGTACTCTGTTTGCAAGTTCCAGATGAGGACGATTACAAGGCGATAGATCGGAACCCGTTTGGGCAATCCCAATAATCGGCTTGCCTGATTGCAATTCTTCACGGGTCAGGCCGTAATTTAGGAAACGCTCTAAATATAGAGCCGTCATTGCTGTATTATCTGGGTTATTAAACCACGCAGCAGATCTGAGTTTAGTTTTAGACATAATATCTCCTAAAAAATAACGACTCGCCAATGAGAACTAGCAATCAAAAGCCTTATTTCACCATGCTTAGCAGTAACGATTGACCAAATTTTCTAACTCTTCATGGCGACCGGATACAGGTTTTGGATCCAAACCTTTATCCAAAACTAAATCGGATAAATCGGATAAGGAGAGATCCCCTGAGCTATAATTTATACCAAGATCACTATCCCAGCCGCCATAACGATTATCGACAGCTTCTTGTAGCTTCCCATCTTCGATCATCTTCGCCGCATTTAGTAATCCGCGTGCACAAACATCCATACCCCCAATATGGGCATGAAATAAATCCGCAGGGTCGCTAGATTGACGACGTAATTTTGCATCAAAATTAAGGCCGCCAGTGGTTAAGCCACCCGCCTTCAAAATAATATACATCGCCATAGTGATTTCAGGCACATTATTTGGGAACTGATCCGTATCCCATCCGTTTTGCGGATCACCACGGTTCATATCCACGCTACCAAAAATGCCATTCGCGGTCGCATAAGCAAGTTCATGTTCAAAACTATGTCCAGCTAAGGTCGCATGGTTAGCTTCGATATTAACTTTAATCTCATTTTCTAAACCATGTTGATGCAAAAATGCATTCACAGACTGACTGTCATAATCATATTGATGTTTGGTTGGTTCTTGAGGCTTCGGCTCTATTAAAATAGCACCCTTAAAACCAATCTTATGCTTATGTTCCACAACTAAATTCATGAAGCGACCTAATTGATCGGTTTCACGTTTCATATCCGTATTGATCAAACAATCATACCCTTCGCGCCCTCCCCAAAGGACATAATTCTGCCCACCAAGACGATGAGTAACATCCATCGCTTGTTTCACTTGTCCTGCGGCATAAGCAACAACTTCTGGATCAGGATTAGTTGCGGCACCAGCCATATAACGATGATGGCTAAATAAGTTTGCCGTCCCCCAAAGAAGCTTCATCCCTGTTTCTTCCATTTTGCCTTCCATTTTATCGACAAGAGACAAAAGGATCTTATTGCTTTCAGCCAAGCTGCCCCCTTCAGGGGCAACATCACGGTCATGGAAACAAAAATAAGGGGCACCTAACTTTTGGAAAAAATCAAAGGCATTGTCCATTTTAAGTTTGGCCATTTCAACAGGATCACCGGTCTCAAACCAAGGACGGAACATTGTTTGCCCACCAAAAGGGTCATTCCCTTGCCAACAGAAGTTATGCCAGTAACATACCGCGAAACGTAAATGCTCCTCCATGGTTTTCCCCATGACCATTTTATTGGCGTCATAAAAACGATACGCCAGCGCATTATCG
>CBFCZA010000349.1:0-3293 GCA_965602285.1 uncultured Curvivirga sp.
TTTTCATAAATAAATCATATTTGGGGCTTGAAACATGGATTTCAGGCCCCATTTTTACTTATAAGAGACTAATAATACGTTTTAAGCCCGTAATTTCACTTTTTATCATCGTGAAATAGGCATTAAGGCGTATAGTTATGTATATTTTACCGTAACCCAGGAGTTTGGGTTCATTTGGGATTTAAGTTATGTCTGATCAAACTGTTCTTATGGAAGAAAAAGAAATTTTCCCCGTTTTGCCTTTAAGGGATATCGTTGTTTTTCCGAATATGATTGTGCCACTATTTGTTGGTCGCGAAAAAAGTGTTAGAGCGCTTGAAGAGGTTATGGGGGACGATAAGCAAATTCTTCTTGTGGCTCAAAAAGATGCAGGAGAAGATGATCCTAGTCCAGAAGATGTATATGAGATAGGCACTATTGCAACCGTACTACAGCTTCTTAAATTACCAGATGGTACAGTTAAGGTATTAGTCGAAGGTAAAACACGTGCGCGTGTTGCAGAATATACGCGCATCACTGATTACTATGAAGCACGTGCTACAATAATCGAAGATGAAATTGGAAGTGGCGACGAGGTTGAGGCCTTATCTCGCTCAGTCGTTGCTGAGTTTGAGCAATATGTGAAACTCAACAAGAAAATTCCTCAAGAAGTTCTAGTGACTGTTAATCAAATTGACGATCCAACTCGTCTTGTGGATACAATTGCTTCTCATCTAGCCCTAAAAGTAGGTGATAAGCAGGACTTGCTAGAGACTATAAGTATTGTTGCAAGGTTAGAGCGTGTTTTTGCATTCATGGATGGTGAGATTGGTGTTTTACAAGTTGAGAAGAAAATCCGTGGTCGCGTTAAGCGCCAAATGGAAAAAACTCAACGCGAATATTACTTAAATGAGCAGATGAAGGCAATCCAAAAGGAATTGGGTGATTCTGATGAGGGGCGAGATGAGCTTGCGGAATTAGAAGAAAAAATTGCAAAAACAAAATTTAGTAAAGAGGCGCGTGAAAAATGTATGGCTGAGTTCAAGAAACTCAAAAACATGAGCCCAATGTCAGCGGAGGCTACAGTTGTTCGTAACTATTTAGATTGGATGACATCTATTCCTTGGAGCAAAAAAAGTCGGGTGAAGAAAGATATCCGCGAGGCTGAGCTAGTATTAGATATGGAACATTATGGCCTAGAGAAGGTGAAAGAGCGAATCATTGAGCATTTGGCTGTTCAGCAACGAGCTAAAAAACTTAAGGGGCCAATCTTATGTCTTGTTGGCCCTCCTGGTGTTGGTAAAACTTCGTTGGGTAAGTCTATAGCAAATGCTACTGGGCGTGAATTCGTTCGTTTTTCACTTGGTGGTGTGCGGGACGAATCAGAAATTCGTGGTCACCGTCGTACTTATATCGGCTCTATGCCCGGTAAAGTCATTCAGAATATGAAAAAGATAGGGACAACAAATCCATTATTCTTATTAGATGAGATTGATAAGATGGGACAGGATTTCCGTGGAGATCCCGCTTCAGCTCTATTAGAGGTCTTAGATCCAGAGCAAAATAACAAATTCAATGACCATTATCTTGAAGTTGACTATGATTTGTCCGATGTGATGTTTGTGACAACGGCTAATTCACTTAATATGCCAAGCCCATTACTTGATCGTATGGAGATTATCTCTCTTTCTGGTTATACAGAAGATGAAAAGCTTGAAATCGGCAAGCGCCACCTTTTACCAAAACTGATCAAAGATCATGGTATTAAAAAAGGCGAATGGTCTATTTCAGATGGTGCCCTAAAAGATGTCATTCGTTATTATACACGTGAATCAGGGGTCAGAAGTCTAGAGAGGGAAATAGCTAAGCTGATTCGCAAGGCATTGAAAGAAATTCTAGAAGGCTCAAAGAAAACAATTGCTGTTACATCTCGTAATTTGGCGCAATATGCTGGTGTGCGTAGGCATAAATACGGTGAAATTGAAGAGCATGATCAGGTTGGACTAACAACAGGCCTTGCTTGGACCCAAGTTGGTGGTGAATTGCTGGCTATTGAGGCCGTTACTGTCCCAGGTAAGGGTATGATCAAGCAAACAGGTAAGTTGGGTGATGTGATGAAAGAATCAATTGATACTGCGCGATCATATGTTCACTCCAGATGTGCTGATTATGGAATCAGTCCCAAATATTTTGCTAAAAGAGACATCCATATTCACCTTCCAGAAGGTGCGACTCCGAAAGATGGACCTTCAGCAGGGGTAGGGATGGTCACTTCTATCGTTTCTGTGCTAACAAATGTAGCTGTTCGCAGAGATCTTGCGATGACAGGTGAAGTCACACTTCGCGGAAACGTATTGCCAATTGGAGGGCTTAAATAAAAGCTTTTAGCGGCCCTAAGAGGCGGAACAAAGACCGTATTAATACCAGCTGAGAATGAAAAAGATTTAGCCGAAATCCCAGATAATGTTAAGAAGGGTCTTGAAATCATTACAGTTTCTCATGTTGATGAGGTCTTAGAACGTGCACTTGTTAGCAAGTTAGAACCTGTGCCATGGGACGAGGAAGAGGTTGTGTCTATACAGGATGAAGAAGCTAAAAAAGCAGCTGAATTGACGACTCATTAGAGCTGTTATCGACTAAAATTCAAAATGCAAGAAAAATAATTGAGAAAAACCGCAGCTTTCTGCGGTTTTTTGCTTTGACAGATTGGTTTTTTTCCTTCTAAATGCAAATGCGTTTCGATAAAAATACGAAAAGCGATATTTATATTAATTCCAGAGGGGGATAAAACCTTGAATAAGAATGATCTAATTGCAAAAGTTGCGGAGGCTTCAGGCCAATCAAAAGCAGATGCTGGTAAAGCTGTAGACGGCGTATTTGACGCTATCACTTCAGAGCTATCTGGTGGTGGTGAAGTACGCCTAGTTGGTTTTGGTACTTTTTCTGTAGCTGACCGTAAGGCTTCTAAGGGCCGCAATCCACGTACGGGTGAAGAAATTGATATCCCAGCTTCTAAGCAGCCTAAGTTCAAGGCTGGTAAAGGCTTGAAAGACTCAGTAAACAAGTAAATTTACATCTGAGTAAAGATATATTCGGCCCCAGATTTCTTTTTGATTTTCTTATGATTTTCATCAGATTTACTGGGGCCGTTTCTTTTTATGAAAAATCTTTATTTTTTGCTGGACACGGGGCTGTTTAAATCCTAAAACCCGCCTCACAAAGATTGGTTAAAACATACTAATCTTGCAGATTATAGAATGGGCGATTAGCTCAGTTGGTAGAGCATCTCGTTTACACCGAGAGGGTCGGCGGTT
>CBFCZA010000350.1:0-3289 GCA_965602285.1 uncultured Curvivirga sp.
CAGTTAAACGAGAATATTGATGATCAGATACATTGCTTAGATTCAAAAGATCAAAAAGATTTTCTACATCCTGGGAAGAATGGTTGTCTGGTAAGATGTCATCTAAATTATCAGAACAGCATTTTATCTTTCCGTCTTCATAAACTTCAATGAAGGCCATTTTGGCGAGCCGGGCTGCAGTTTCCCAAGGTGACTGTGTATTTTGATCAGAACCCATTACTTTTCCTTATAGAATATCATCTTGATCAGAAACAAGATTTGATAATGTGGATAAATCCCTACGCAGCTTTTGCCGACTGACGAGTTTCTTTTGGGCAGGTAAAGGAAGGTCTGTAAAATTAATGATGTTTTTGGAAACTAAAACATCTACTAGATCTTCTATAATGCGGGACATTTCCAAGTCAGATTTATTAAGCGCACCATGGACATCATCAGGACGTGTTGCTTCAAGATACTTAAGTATTTCTGGGTGCCCATAGGGTAACTGTTCGGATTCTAACGCAGTTTGATGTTCCGAAATAGCTATAATCTCGCCATGATCATCTCTTGTTACAAAAGGCATATCAATCCCGTCTTAATTAGTTTGTTCCCTATATTTAGACAGGGTTCGTCTTGAAAGGCAAGAATTCAGCAATGGTGATTAGTCGATTTTATGCAATGGCTTGTATCACTATTGGTTATGGCACTCTTTAATTATGACGTCAAAAAAATAGGGTCCTTGGTATGAAACCAAGAACCCTATTTAAACTTTTCCAACGATTACGTTAAGATACTTCTAGCGAAGTAACTTATTGTAATTTGCCAGACAGACCGTCAATCGCAGAATCAACCAAAGCGTCACCAGCTTTACCAGCCAGTTGCTCTGTTAAGATTGTACGAGAAGCATCCAAAGCCATATCAACAGCTAAATTACGAACTTCATTAATCGCTGCTGTTTCAGCTTGCGAAATTTTGTCCTTAGCTTGTTGTTCGCGACGTTGAAGGTTTTCTTCTAATGCTTTTTGAGCATTACCCTTCATGATTTCAACTTCTGCTTTCGCATTAGTGATAATCGCTTCAGCTTGTGCAGTCGCATCGCGTTGCTTCTTTTGAAGTTCCGCTAATGCAGCTTGTGCTTCTTCTTTCAGTTTTTCCGCTGTTTCCAATTCCTTACGAATGGCATCGGGGCGCGCCTGAGCAGCAGCTGCAAGAGGCGCACGTCCTTTCCATACGATCAGAATTACAAAGATCACAAAGGCGATCGCGGTCCAAAATGTAGCATCTTGTAGAAGACTATGATGTTCCATTTTCTTTTAACCTTTCTCGCCTAAGCGTCTTTTCCAGCGGCATCTAGTGCCTGTTCAACAGCTTTGGAATTTGCTGAAACGCCCGAAAGCTTTTCAACAACAGATGAAGCAACATCACCAGCAACTTCGCGAACAGAAGCCAAGGCTTGTTCACGTGCTACATTGATACGTTGTTCAGCCTCATCCGCTTGCGTTGCCATATCGGCATTGAAAGCTTCGAGACGTTTTTCCTGAGCTGCCGCAATATCCTGAGCAGTTTTCTGCATGATGTCTTGTGCGCTAGCACGGGCATCTGCCAAAGATTTGTCCAAATCTGCTTGGACATTCTCGGCATCTTGCTTCAACTGTTCAGCTTTTTCGATGTCACCGGTTAGTTTTTGTTGACGGTTGGCAAGAGTCTCACCAACGCGTGGCAACGCCACTTTCCACATAACAATGAATAATACTGCGAAAGATACAGCCAACCAGAAAATCTGACTGGGATAACTGTTGGGGTCCAGCTGCGGCATACCAGCTGCATTTGCAACAGCAGGCATAGCAACAACTGAAACAGTTGTCATCCGCAGGAGATTATTTTTAAAATTCGCCATTTGCCGGCTCCCAAGTCTTGTTAATTCGAAAATATTATTTTGGCTTAGGCTTTTGATGAATCGCAAGCCTTTAGCCAAAAGTATTTCTTATCCGAACAAGATTAGGAACGCGATAACCAATGCGAAAAGACCAACGGCCTCAACAAGTGCGAATCCAAGCATACCAATTGGGAATACTTTAGATTGTACAGCAGGGTTACGTGCGATAGCAGAAATCAAAGATGAGAAGATGTTACCGATACCGATACCAACACCGAATAGACCGATTACAGCCAAGCCAGCGCCGATCATTTTTGCAGCTTCTAGTTCCATTTTATTAGTTCCTTATCAGTTGGGTCGCCGGGGGATTCATTTTTAGGCCCGACCAACCACGGTTGAGTAAATTTTGAATATAATATTCGTTTCTTAATGAAGGTGAATACTATCGTTCAGATACAGACATGTGAGAATGGTAAACACATATGCCTGCAAGAATGCCACAAGCACTTCAAAGCCTGTAAGCGTAACTACCATGAGCAATGGTGCAACACCAAAGAAACTCAAGGCAAAGATAAAACCAGCGAAAACCTTAATAAGCATGTGGCCCGCAACCATATTGGCGCAAAGACGAACAGCAAGGCTAACTGGACGTGACAGATATGAGATCAATTCAATTGGAATCATCACTGGAATCATATAGCCGGGAACACCATGTGGTACAAACAAGGTAAAGAATTTAAAACCATGTCTAAAAATACCAACAAGTGTCACGCCTGTCACCACAAACGCACCCATAGCAAAAGTCGCAATAATGTGACTTGACCATGTGAAGCTGTAAGGGATCAGACCCAACAAGTTTCCAAAGAATACAAATACAAAGAGAGAGAAGATGAATGGGAAGTATTTACGACCTTCATCACCAACGTTTTCTTTGATCATACCTGAAATAAATTCATACACAGACTCGGCAAGTGATTGCCATTTGCCAGGAACCATCGCGCGACGGTTCATGCCCATAACCATGAAGACAGAAATTACTGCAACAGTAATCACCATCCACAAGCTTGAGTTTGTGAATGTGTAGAAAGGCAAATCAGCCATAGAAGCGCCTGCTTCTACACCGATAGGCTTAATTTCGAATTGTGCGATTGGACCAGCCATTTTGCACTCTCACTTTATAACTAGCGTTACAATTAAAGCCCGGGAAGTTTTTATGCCGGACTCGCTCGCGCTATGAAATCCGCAAATTAATAAATGTTTTTAAGAAGAAAACTTCACAAAAATATCTATTGCTTCACGCATCAAAACTAGTTTTTTTCCTGATAGTCACCGTCGCCATCTTGCGATGGATTGTCTTTATATGTATCGGAATAACCAACGGTCATATCGATACCATTTACCACGCGGTAAATATTCATAAATCCAGCAGCAGAT
>CBFCZA010000351.1:0-3254 GCA_965602285.1 uncultured Curvivirga sp.
GATAGTTTAATTGATTTTATTCGTAAGGCTGGCGGGGTAATTGACCCCGATGGCACACTTCGGAATATGGGTTTTAGTGGCAAAGATACTGCACGTGTTGTCAATAATAAATCAGGTCGAAATCTAGATGATATGACCCTTGATGCTTATGAGGCAGGGTATTTTCCAGAATTAAATGAGCGTCCAGATATTAATGAGCTTCTGGAAGCCCTAGAGAATGACCATAAGGGAATGCGTGTTTATTCCGAGGCTGATTATGATGTTTTAAATTATAATGAATTCATCATGGATGTTTCCAAAGGGCTTGATGATAGTAGTCTTGATATTGCTGAACTATCTAATGAAAAGCTTTGGTCCGCTATTGAAGGGAACCTTGAAGGGTTTGTTGAAAATACCAGTAGCACAAGGGCCAGAAGTAAAGAGATAGGTCTACGTGTACGCCATCTTCGTAAAGCTGCAGAAATTGCCAGTGAGCGTAAAGTTAAAATTGAAGATGCTTGGTTAGAAGCAAAAGAGCGCCTTTCTGATGTTCGTGTTGATGCAAAGACCTTAAAAGAGGAAATCAAACTGGCCCAGAAGCAAGTCAAGATTCTGCGCAAGCAACGCGATGATACAAAATCAGAATTCCTTAAGGCTGAAAAACGATCTTTCAATGAAGATGATGATTTAGAAGATGTAGCCCAACAGATCACGGATAGGATTTTATCTACACCTGATGGCCGGCTGCCTTATGACGCGATGGATGATAGCCCCCGAAGCGGGGGCGGACAACAAAGACCCGATGTTAGAGGGCCGCTCAAAGGGCGGTCCTTTTTGATTCCTGATAATAGAATTGCAGATTTCCTTGAAGATGATGTTGAGGTGATGAGCCAAATCTATACCCGTACACTTGCACCAGATATTGAACTTACGCGCAAGTTTGGATCCATGGATATGATTGAGCAAATTGATCATATAAGACGTGATTATGCGGCAAAGGTTCGCGCTGTTGGAAGTGACGAAAAGGCTTCTATCTCGCTTAAAAAGAAACGAGATAAGGACATACGGGATATTGCGGCAATGCGTGACCGTATCCGCGGTACTTATGCATTACCTGCGGACCCTAACAGTGTGTTTATGCGTAGCGGGCGCGTTATCAAGAATTTGAACTATCTGCGGTTATTGGGCGGCATGACTATTTCCGCTATTCCTGATGTTTCTAGAACTGTGATGGTGCATGGTATTAGAAAAAGTATGGGGATGGGCTTGAAGCCTATGGTCACCAACATGAAGGGCTATAAGCTTGTTGGTAAAGAGCTTCGTTTGGCGGGGGTCGCGCTTGATATGGTGTTGGACAGTCGTACACAGGCCTTGGCTGATGTGCTGGACGATTATGGGCGCCATAATAGTTTTGAACGCGGCATGAAAAACCTAACCAATAATTTCGGGGTGGTGTCGATGATGGCCCCTTGGAATGCATTCATGAAGCAATTTGCTGGCACTGTGACGATGGGTCGCATGTTGGATGCAACAGAAGCATTAAGTAAAGGCAAAATTGACGCAAAAGACCTAGAGGCGCTTGCATCAAGTGGCATCGATGCAGATTTAGCCCGTCGCATTCATAAGCAATTTTCCACCTATGGGATGGAAGAAGAGGGGCTTAAGCATGCGAATACACTTCAATGGACAGACAAAGAGGCCGTTCAAGCTTTCCGGTCGGCTTTGTTGCGTGATGTGGATCGTGTCATTGTAACACCTGGACAAGATAAACCTTTGTGGATGTCTACAATGCTAGGTTCGATTATTGGGCAATTTAAATCATTTCAAATGGCATCGGTTCAACGTGTGATGCTGGCAGGGTTGCAGCAACGTGACGCAGCAACCTTAATCGGCCTTGTGGGGATGGTTGGTGGTGGCATGGTTTCTTATGCGCTTAAGCAGCAGTTGGCTGATAGAGACCTTTCCGATGATCCTGCCGTATGGATCATGGAGGGGGTCGATAGAGCAGGGGTAACAGGTTGGTTTTTTGAGGCCAATAATATGATCGAGAAAGGCACCCGTGGGACTTATGGTATAGGCCCCATGATAGGTAAAGCCCCTATGAGTCGCTTTGCTAGTCGTAATTTAACAGGTGGATTGCTTGGTCCTAGCTTTGGGGCGGTTCAAACGGCCCTTGGTGTGGTGGGTAGTGCTGCATCAGATGATGATTGGCGTAAGTCAGATACACGGGCGCTGCGCCGCTTAATGCCATATCAAAACCTATATTATTTACGGAAAACTTTTGATGAAGTCGAAGAGGGAATTAACGATGCTATGGGAGTCAGGAAATGACAATTGATACAGAAGCGTTACCGCCAACAATTACACAAGGCAATGGATCGACCACACATTTTGAAACAGGATTCAAGGTTCTGCAGGAAGATCATTTAAAGGTTGTTTTATATGATAGTGTGACGGGCGAAAAAACGGTAGCAACCCCCATGAATATTACGGGGTTAGGGGCAGATACCACAGGTTTTGATTTAAGTGTCGCGCCTGATGTAAATACAGTTGTTATTATGGATAGTGCCATTCCATTAACACAGCCTGATAATTTCGAAGATAACGAAGATTTAGACTTAGACGCCTTTCAAATCACAGTTGACCGAGCAATCCAACAAATAAAGCAGGTGGCTTCTGGTTTAAATAAAACCATTCGAATACCTTCTGATGATCCAGAGGGTTCTCTTCCTGAATTGGCAGATAAGCTTGCGCGTGCCAGTAGCATTATTGGCTTTGATGGTGATGGGAAGCTTCAATTAAAAACTGGGGCTGATGATCATTCTATTGCTACTGCGCTAGATGCGGCCTTGGCGGAAGAAGCGAGAATCGCAGCCGAAGCCGCGCAATTGGCGTCAGAAGCTGCAAGTCCACCTTTTGGAACTTCTAATATTGATAACGAGGCTATTACATATCCAAAATTATCAGATGAAGTAAAAAAGCATATAGGGTCATCAAAGAATGTGATTATTGATGGCGGTTTTAATTTCTGGTCAAATGGAATTCCCGTGCTTGGGTCATCTGGATATACCGCAGATATGTGGAAAACTTCGTCAAACGGTGCTGCTGTTTACAGTTATCGCATTCCTAATACGCGACCAAATTCAAAATCAAAATTTATGTTGCAGGTTTTAGGTGCGATTGGCTGTACACAGGTGATCCCGTGTGAACAGTATTTTGAAAGTTTTGTAGGAAAAAGACTATCGATTGATAGTTTTACTTTTTCAATTTGGATT
>CBFCZA010000352.1:0-3221 GCA_965602285.1 uncultured Curvivirga sp.
TATGATTTCTTCTCGCAAAAATTCTGCGTAGCGTAAACCACGTTCTTCATCGCTATAGTTATCAGTATCAAGATAGCACATAGGCGCAGGTATTTTTGGCATAACCTGCATCATCGGTTCAAACTGTTTACTTAATGGCGGGTAGCCAGTTAGGGCCAAGGCCCCCAAAGTACATCCGTGATAGGATGGTGTCCTAGAGATTACTTTCCAACGGCTTTCTTTTCCTGTGACGACCGCATGTTGGCGCGCTAATTTAATACAGCTTTCAACTGCTTCTGATCCACCAGAAACAAAGAATACGCGGTCCATACCATCTGGCATGAGAGAAGCGGTTTTCGATGCAAGTTTCTCTGCTGCTTCATTTTGAAAGTGAAGACGATAGCCAAAGGTAGCTTTATGCATTTGCTTGCTCATTGCCGCTAATACATTGGCATTACTATGACCGATGTTAGAGACCATAGCACCGCTACTGCCATCTAGGTAACGTTTACCACTTACATCATAAAGATAGACCCCTTCCGCGTAGTCAAGCATAGGGCGCGGTGTTTTTGATTGGTAAAAGAGGTTTGAATCTAATTTGTCTTCGTTCATTAATGTTTACTCTTAATATGTTTCTTTAAAAATTCTTGGGTGCGTGGTTGTTGTGGATTGTGAAAAATTACTTCGGGTGGACCTTCTTCTACGACAACACCACCATCCATGAATAAAATTCGATCCGCAACAGATTCTGCAAAGTCCATCTCATGAGTCACAATAATCATGGTCATATGTTCTTCGGCCAATTGCTTCATCACCAAATTAACTTCTTCCACTAATTCAGGGTCTAATGCGGATGTGGCCTCGTCAAATAACATGACTTTTGGTTCCATGGCTAAGGCTCTGGCAATGGCAACGCGCTGCTTCTGACCACCAGAAAGCTTAGATGGATAATAATCAATACGTTCGATCATACCAACCTTTTCAAGCTGACGTTTTGCAAGTTCTACTGCTTCATCATGGGACATTTTCTTTAGAAGCTTTGGTGCCAAAATAATGTTTTCTAAAACTGTAAGGTGCGGAAATAAATTGAAATGTTGGAAGACCATGCCGATATTCTGACGCACCATGTTGATATGATGTTCATAGGCTCTTGGTGGTAAAGATTTATTCACTTGCATATCTTCAAGCCAAACCTCTCCCTTGTTGAGAGCATCCAAGTCATTAATCGCACGAAGTAATGTGCTTTTTCCAGATCCACTTGGACCAATGATTGCGATGATTTTACCTTGATCTACAGACAAGTTAATACCTTTTAGAACCTCAAGGGACCCATAGCTTTTATAGGCATTCTTCACTTCAATAAATGATTTAGATGACATGATAATGACTCCTGAGATGTGTTAACGTGCAGCTTGAATTTTGCGTTCAGCGTGGCGTAAACCATATTCGAGAATAAGATTGATGGCGTAATAAAATACTGCGGCTGTAATATAGAATTCAAAGGGACGGAATGTTTCGCTTATCGCCAATTGAGAGGCATGGACAAGTTCAGTTACGCCAATGACGGAAATTAAGGCGGAATCTTTTAACAAGGCAATAAAGTTATTTCCGATAGGCGGTACAACATCACGTACGGCTTGTGGAATAATGATATAGCGATATGTTTGGAACTTACTAAGTCCTAATGTCCGCGCACCTTCATGTTGACCGACGTCGACAGCCTTAATCCCAGCTTGGATGATATCAGAATTATAGGCAGCGAAATGTAGGCCTAGGGCAATAACACCGGCGATGAAGGCTGGTATATCAATTCCGATTTGAACCAATCCAAAATAGATCAAGAACAATTGCAATAATAATGGTGTTCCCATGAATAACCAAGCAAAGAGCCTAACCGCATACTGTAAAGCCCAATGTCCGTACAATGTGCAGACAGCTAGAAGAATGCCACCAAAAAAGCTTATACCACTTGCGGTGATTGTAATTGCGAATGTCCAAAGTGCCCCGATCAGGATGAAACTGCTGAATTCTGGCACAACTGTAAAATCAAGTCCCATCTTACATAATCCTCACTGAATTTCGACTTTTTTATCAAGGAAACGCACACCTTGTGCTGCGATATAAATGATCACCATATAAAGGACGCCAGCAAGAATGAACATTTCGAAAGGCCGGTAAGTTGATCCGATATAGCGTTGCGCGGTGTAGGTTAATTCTACGACTGAAATTGCTGAAACAAGGGCTGTGGCCTTGATCTGTGCATTGATGTTCACCCCTAATGGGCGGATCATAAGCCGTGCTGCTTGTGGCAATATTACATAGTAAAAAGTTTTGAAACGACTAAGCCCTAATGTTCGTGCAGCTTCGATTTGGCCTTTATCTACGGCGATAATAGATCCACGCATTGTTTCTGCCATATAGGCGCCAATATTGATGCCTAAACCAATCGCCCCCGCAGCAAATGGATCTAAATTGATACCAATCTGTGGCCCGCCGAAATATAGGATGAATAGCTGTATCAGGCAGGGTGTACCACGAATGACACTTATATAAACATTGGCAATAATACGTAGTGATAAAACAGAAGACATTTTTGCTGCGGTAGCTAATGCCCCTAAAATCAAACCTAATAGAATTGAGAGAATAGATAACTCTACAGTTACAACAGCGGCTTCCACAAAATAGGGAGCGACCCGCGTCATGAGTCCAAAATCCATATCTTTTCTCCAAATTTTATTAACTTATGAGAGGAATAGGCTTTGACTGATTATATGAGAGGATAAAAAGTCAAAGCCTGACCATATTTTTTGAATTAACGGATATCAGCGCCAATCCATTTTTCAGCAATTTTGGTATAAGTACCATCAGCCATCATATCATCTAATGCTTTTTGCATCGCAGCCATTAGCTTAGGGTTACCTTTACGAACAGCAATGCCTGCTTTGTCATCTGCACCTTCAATATTTGGTGTGCTAAGCTGACGAAGCTTCATGTTGTTCTTTTGAATCGCAACAAGTACTGGGATGTTATCTACGACAATCGCATCGACGCGGCCGTTATCTAATTCGATTAAAAGTTCTGGAAGGCCTTTATATGTTTTTACTTCATAAGATCCTTTTTCGCGAGCCCATTTTTCATGGGTTTCACCAAGTGTCGCACCAATTTTCTTACCGTTTAATTCGCCAAGAGACTGTGTTGCTGAATCAGATCCGCCAGTCCCCGGTAGATTTCTCTCAGGCGAA
>CBFCZA010000353.1:0-3182 GCA_965602285.1 uncultured Curvivirga sp.
ATGGGAAGCGCAATTTGGTGACTTCGCCAATGGTGCACAAGTGATCATTGATCAATTTGTTGCTTCTGGTGAAAGTAAATGGCTTCGCATGTGTGGTTTGGTTATGTTATTGCCACATGGTTATGAAGGACAGGGACCAGAACATAGTTCAGCCCGCCTTGAACGTTATCTACAGCTTTCTGCTGAAGATAACTGGCAAGTATGTAACATCACAAGTCCGGCGAACTATTTCCATGTGTTACGTCGTCAGGTACGCCGTGATTTCCGTAAACCGCTGATTATTATGTCGCCTAAATCTCTACTACGTCACAAACGTTGCGTTAGTAAGCTTAGCGAGTTTTCAGATGTATCTACGTTCCATCGGGTTCTTTGGGATGATGCACAACTTGAAGGCGGGTTGGCTGAGGATAAAGACATCAAACGTGTCGTCATCTGTTCAGGTAAAGTTTATTACGACATAGAAGAAGAACGTAATCAACGTGGCATTAAAGATGTTTACATCTTGCGTATGGAACAGCTTTATCCATTCCCAGATTCAGCCCTTCAAGTTGAACTAAAACGTTTCCCTAATGCGGAAGTGGTTTGGTGTCAGGAAGAGCCTGAAAATAATGGTGCGTGGACATTTGTTGATCGTCGTATCGAAAAAGTAATTGAAGCATCAGAAAATAAAGTTTGTTCGCGCCCACGTTATGTTGGTCGTAAAGAAGCAGCCTCTCCTGCGACAGGCAGTGGCGGTCGTCATAAAATGGAACAAGCTAAGTTGGTTGATGAAGCAATCACCATCGGAAAGTAATTTTGCATCAAGGGTTTTAAAAATCATTCTTGATACACCTACTATTAACTTTGTAAAACGCTCAAACAGGAGCATATAAAAATGGCTAAAGATATTGTCGTCCCTACCTTGGGAGAATCCGTTTCAGAAGCAACAGTGAACCAATGGTTCAAAAAAGTAGGGGAAGCCATCGGTGTAGATGAACCGCTGGTAGAACTTGAAACTGATAAAGTAACAGTAGAAGTTCCCTCACCCGTTGCTGGTGTTTTGATTGAAGTTGTTGCCTCAGATGGTGATGATGTTGAAGTTGGCGCCCTTCTTTGTCGTATCGAAGAAGGTGCAACTGCAACGGCCGCACCTGCGGCAGCAGCAGCACCAGTTGCACCAGCACCTATCGCAGCTCCTGCAACGAACGAAACTCTTTCTCCGGCAGTGGCTAAAATGGTTGCGGAAAATAATTTGGATGCTTCCAAAATTCCAGCAACAGGCCCTAAAGGTAACGTAACCAAAGAAGACGTTCAAAACTTCCTTGCTTCTGCCCCGAAAACTGCATCCACTGCAGCAGCGGCCGCACCAGCAGCCGCTGCAAAAGCACCAGTAATGACGTTTGCACCGGCAGGGGATCGTCCACTTGACCCACGCGGTGAAGAACGTGTGAAACTTTCAAAATTACGTAAAGTCATTGCAACACGTTTGAAAGAAGCACAAAACACGGCTGCTATGTTGACCACGTTTAACGAAATCGACATGACCAACCTAATGGCATTGCGTTCTGAATATAAAGATCAGTTCTTGAAGAAGCATGATGTTAAACTTGGCTTCATGAGTTTCTTTGTTAAGGCCGCGGTTGCAGCACTTAAAGAACTTCCTGCTGTGAATGCTGAAATTTATGGTGATGAAATCATCTATAAAAACTTCTATGACATTGGTATTGCCGTAGGTACACCCCAAGGTCTTGTTGTTCCTGTATTGCGGGATTGTGATAAATTAAGTTTTGCTGAAATTGAAGCTGGAATTGCTGATTTTGGTCGCCGTGCACGTGATGGCAAGCTAACGATGGCAGAAATGCAAGGCGGTACATTCACCATTACAAACGGTGGTATCTTTGGTTCCTTGATGTCTACACCAATTATCAACCCACCACAGGCGGGTATCTTGGGTATGCACAAAATTCAAAAACGCCCCATCTGTGATGATAAAGGTGAAATTATTGTCGGTAATATGATGTATGTGGCACATAGCTATGACCATCGTATCATTGATGGTCGCGAGGCTGTTACCTTCCTTGTACGTCTAAAAGAAGGTCTAGAAAACCCATCTCGTCTGTTGATCGACGTATAAGAAATGCAACATTTTTCTTAAAGATTTAGGCATAGTTGTTTCTTCAACTATGCCTTTTCTTTTTCTATATCATTATCGAAGCGAAATTGATTTTCCCTCTACTGTCGTAGATAAAACCAATGAAGAAATACTACGCCCTAACCCTGAGAAACGCGATATCACATCTTCTAAATGCGCGATATCCCGTGCCATAACTTTTACAATAAACGCATCCTCCCCGGTCATATGATGGCATTCAAGAATTTCTGGTTGGTCTTGGGCCAAACGATGAATTTTTTGATATTGATCCTGCCCACATATCACACGAATGAAAGAAGTTATCTCCCACCCTAACTTTCGCCTATCGATGCCCAAAGTATAACTTTGAATAACCCCTTGGTCTTCTAAACGGCGAATTCTATCTATAACGGTTGGCGTAGATGCACCTGTTAATTTTGATAGATTGTTAAATGACTGACGCGCATCGCGTTGCAGGGCCGTTAATAACTTCTTATCTAACTCGTCCAAATCAACAATCATAAACATATTCCATAATTAATATTACAAATGTTAAGTAATACTAACATTAATTTTATAAAAATAATATTAATTATTTAAAAAAACTGCTAATTATATATGTATCAGTCAAAAAATATTACAATTGGTAAGGCAAATGTATTTTTTATTTATAAAAGCACTTTTCATCGGCTTCGCTATTGCGGCCATGGTTGGCCCCATCAGCATCCTTTGTATTCGCATTGGCCTTACCCAAGGTATGCGCCCTGCGTTCATTGCTGGATTGGGGGCCGCAGTAGCCGATGCTATTTACGGTTCAATTGCCGCGTTTGGCCTCATTGCTTTTGACAGCTTTCTGATAAGTACAAGTGATAAAGCTGCTGCTGGCTTTGATTATTGGGGCCCAATCATCGGGGCAAGTTTCATCTTATATTTAGCTTTTAAACTTCTAAATACCCCCCCTGTGCTTATGCAAAAAACCACAAGCAAAAAAGAACATGCCAAGGGTTTTTTAACAATTTTCTTTTTAACCATGAGCAACCCAATGACAATCATGTCATTCGTAGGAATTTTC
>CBFCZA010000354.1:0-3167 GCA_965602285.1 uncultured Curvivirga sp.
GATCGGGAATGGCAAGAGTTAGATGATTTAGGTGGCGAATTTTTAATATTGGGAGACCAATCCTACCCCACCCCTTTACTTCATGCAGAAGGTTCTCCCCCTGTATTAGCAATGCGCGGGAATAAACATCTTCTTAAAAAAAGATGCATTGGAATTGTCGGCGGCAGGAACGCCTCCCTAAATGCAAAAAAACTAGCACATCGTTTTGCTGAGGTCTTAGGGCAAGAAGGGTTTTCCATATCATCTGGCCTAGCAAGAGGCATCGATAGTGCTGCCCATCAAGGAAGCCTAACAACGGGGACAATTGCAGTTGTTGCTGGTGGCATTGATATCATTTATCCAAAAGAAAACACTGACCTTTATCACCGCATTTGTGAAGAAGGTGTGGTTTTATCCGAAATGCCTATAGGATCGAAACCACAAGCCAGACATTTCCCTCGCCGTAACAGAATTATTTCAGGCCTTGCTGAAGGTGTTCTTGTTCTTGAGGCCGCTTTAAAGTCAGGCTCCCTTATTACGGCTCGTTATGCTTTGGAACAAAATCGTGAAGTTTTTGCTGTTCCAGGATCACCCATGGATTCGCGCGCACGTGGATGTAATAACCTCATAAAGAACGGGGCGATACTTACAGAAACTCCTGATGATATAATTTCAGAATTATCTGGAAAAAAAAATTCGTCAATTATCAGCCCCAAACAACACACCAAACTTTACTATAATACCACACAGTAATTACAGCCAAAACTCGGATAGATGGCACAAAAAAATTATGGACATTATAAGCCTAGAGCCCACGCAAATAGATGAAATAATTAGAGAATTACGTGCCCCTTCCTCTGAAATATTATCCGCAATATTGGAATTAGAACCTGCCGGTAAAGTTGTAAAAATTTCTGGTAATTTCATCGTAATACAGGAAAATAAGGCCTTTTTTTAATTCGCTAGCTAATCATAAATGGTCTATACAGTCACGAATACACGGTCTAGTATAATTTTATAAAAAAATAATACCCCTAAATCATAGGGGTAACGAATTAGGGATCCTGTAAATGTCTACAAAAATTAAAAATGAAGAAACTAAATCATTAAGCTTACGTTTCAAACTGATAGCTGCTTTTGCTGCTATTTCAATGCTAACACTTATCGCTGCCTCTGTTGGAATTTTTTCCATATTACAAGTCGGGGCGGCATTAGAAGAAGTCATCGGAGAAGACGAAGGTGGGCTTGGTGGTGTGTTATCCATCGCCAATGACAGTACAGAGCTTACAAAGCTATCCAGTGACATAGCCTCATTAAAAGTAGACGATCCTGAAATTTCAAAAAAAATAATTACGCTCTCTGATCAATTTATTCTTAGCAGTTCAAATTTAGGACCAAATGAACAAGGTGAAGCCGCCAAAATCATTGTAGAGATCGAAAAGCTTCATATCTTATCAAAACAACGCATTGCCCAAGATGAGGAAGTCATCACACAACTGGCAAACATGAGAACAGCATATGAGGAAATTGTTACGGATCTGGAAAATTTCATGACAGATTCGGATAAATCTATGCGTAGTGAAACGGCAAATATATCTTCGTTAAGCAAGGATCTAAATAAAGCTTTTTTACAAGAAGAGTTCCAAAGTTACGTTATGGCTGCAAATGTAGAATCATTGATTCAAAATCTAATTTCCACTGAAAGCTTTTCAGCAATGGAAGAAGCTCCAGACACACTCATCCCTTTCATAGAAACACTGCCTGATCAAAAAGAAGAAGATAGTTTAAAGTCCTTATTGACCCAGCTTGTGAATACCCACCCATCAGACCTAGATACTTATATTGAATTATTGGAAGCCATTGATGAACCGTTAACTGCATATGTCCTTGAAAGTAACGGAAATGTTGAATGGAAATTAAATCGTAATCAGCAAAAATCCACCCGAAGTACAGAAGAGTTACTTTCCGGCACTGTAAAAACAATGTTGAATTATTCCTCTTTGGGAAGTGATTTCAACCGTGCCATTGGTTATATAACCGAAGCAGGTCTTTCCAGCGCCCCTGAAAATGTTTCAAGCATGGAAGAGCGTGCGACGAAAATAGCTGGTAAATTACAATCTATTTTAATGTTCATGGGTAAATCAGAATTACCTAAACGTCTATTGGCCCTTATCAATGAGAATACAGGCGAAAATGGTGTGGCCTCAGGACGTTTAAAAGAACTAGAGTTCGCAAAGCAATTAGAAGCGCAACATATATTAGTAGCAGCTGGACTAAATAAGATCGGTATTGAAACTGTCGTAGAGGCAGCAAATAGCCAGTCCGCTACAGTTTCCGCCCAATCATCGGCTTCTATAAACCAAGGGAAAATTAGCCTCATTACAATCGGAATTGCAAGTCTCGTTATCGCCTCGATCCTTGCTTATGTGATTGTTGGACGCTCCCTTCTAAGCCGTATGGCAGCCCTTGAAGGAAACATGATTGCCATTGCCGATGGGGATCATGATACAAGGATTAGCGTTTCTGGTGGGGATGAATTAGGCCGCATGGCAAATACGCTAAGGGTATTTAGACAGGCTACAAAAGAGGCAAGCCAAGCCCAAGAACGTGAAGCAAAACAGAAAGAACAAACAGAATTAGAGCGAAAAAAGGCAATGAATGCCCTCGCTGATAATTTTGAAAATACTGTGAAGTCAGTTGTTGACCAGATATCTACAACCAGCCAAGAAATGGAAAATACTGTTTCTGAAATGGCGAAGGAAGCAAAGAACACTGAAGCGCAATCAAATGAAGCTAGCATTGCAACCAAAGACACTGCACGAAATGTAGAAGCCGTTGCGACTGCTGCATCAGAACTGTCTAGCTCTATTGGTGAAATTGCAGCCCAAGCCCAAAAATCATCTAGCATTGCCAATGATACCCGTAATCAGGCTGAAAATGCAGGGAAAATTGTTGATGAACTTTCCAAAATCGCCCAAGAAATTGGCGATGTCATTAGCCTTATCAATGATATTGCGGACCAAACTAACCTACTTGCGTTGAACGCAACAATCGAAGCAGCACGTGCAGGTGATGCCGGTAAAGGTTTTGCCGTTGTTGCCAACGAAGTAAAATCATTGGCTAATCAAACAGCAACAGCAACGCAAAGTATTACAGAGCAAGTGAATGCGGTTCAAAACACCAGTGGA
>CBFCZA010000355.1:0-3123 GCA_965602285.1 uncultured Curvivirga sp.
CGCCCAATATTTTCTGCCTGAAAATACCGATTATAACCTGCAAACAATTCATCCCCACCATCTCCGGACAAGGCAACCGTCACATGTTCCCGTGTCATAGCAGAAACCAAATATGTGGGGATTTGAGAACTATCAGCAAAAGGTTCATCGTAGAAATGAGACATTTTTGGAATCACTTCGCGTGCTTCTTCTGGCGTCACATAAAGTTCAGTATGTTCCGTCTTCAAATGTTTCGCTACGGCTTTTGCATGTTTGGCTTCATTGTAACCTTCTTCATTAAAACCAATGGAAAAACTTTTTACCGGGCGATTGCTTTGGGACTGCATCAAGGCAACAACCAAGGATGAATCGATACCACCGGAAAGAAACGCCCCTAAAGGCACATCCGCAACCATTCGACGCTTAACCGCATCACTTAATAGATCATCTAATGCCGCTAACGCCTCCTCATCCGACCCTGCAAAGGGAGAGGCTTTACTTTGTTCGACCACATCATCCATTGACCAAAACTTAGAAATCTTAGGTTCTAAATCATCACTGGATAAAGTTAAAATAGATCCGGTTTCTAGCTTCTGTACAGATTGATAAATACTATGTGGCGCAGAAATATAATTATGGCGTAAGAAGTTTGATACCGCATCACGATTAATGTCTTTTGGGCAATCCGGATGGGCGCGTAATGCCTTCAATTCTGACCCGAACAACAATTGTTTTTTATCGGTAATCGTCCAATAAAGAGGCTTAATCCCTAAACGATCCCGCACCAACCAAAGGCGTCTTTCTTGACGATCCCACAGGCAAAAAGCAAACATTCCGATCAGGCGTTTCACCGTTGCCTCGACACCCCATTGGGCGAAACCTTCAAGCATCACTTCGGTATCGCTATACCCACGAAAATTAATGCCCTTTGCTTCTAATTCTGGGCGCATTTCATCTGTGTTATAAACTTCGCCGTTATACACCAATACATAACGACCAGAGGCCGATGCCATAGGTTGGGTACCTGCGTCAGATAAATCAATGATGGAAAGGCGTCGATGCCCCAACGCAACACCAACATCCCCATCGCACCATACTTGCCCACCATCTGGGCCACGATGAATAATTGCATCATTCATGGCCGTAATAGTACGGGTAAGTTCGCTTTGGCTCATGCTTGCGTTAAAATCAAAAAGACCAGCAATTCCACACATATCATCAATTCCGTTAGGCTATCCGTTACAGCTTAAATGCATGGGTTATTTTTGCGAAATGATCAAGATAAATCAGGAAAGTTTTCGACCATACACATCATCCAAACGTGTAATATCATCTTCTTGCAAATATTTTCCTGTTTGTACTTCGATCATTATCAAATCTTCGTTGGTTGTATTTTGTAATCGATGCTTCTCGCCAATAGCAATAAAAGTAGATTGATTTTCATGTAGCGTTTTTTCGACATCACCACAAAGGACTTTTGCCTGCCCTTTAACAACAACCCAATGTTCTGCACGGTGATCATGATATTGCAAAGAAAGACTGCAGTCTGGATAAACCGTGATGATTTTCACCAAAAACCCGCTTCCAGCGCCAATATTTCTATAATTCCCCCATGGACGATAAACAGTTGCGTGTAAATCAGCCGCATTGTGGCGTTGGGCTTTTAATTTTGCCACGATGTCTTTTACATTTTGTGCATAATCCATACTGGCAACCAACAATGCATCACTGTCATTCACGACAATAATGTTGTCTAACCCCATGACGGCGGTCACAGCTTCATCCGTGCTATGGATGATAGAAGAAGTCACATCTTCTAAAATAGGTTCGCCACGCACCGCATTATTATTACTATCCTTTGAAGAAGCCTCCCAAAGGCCCGTCCAAGAGCCAACATCGCTCCAATCCGCATCCAAGGGCACCATGGCAATTTTCTCTGTTTTTTCCATCAATGCCTTATCGATAGGCTTTGCTTCGATTAAAGAAAACAAATCCTCTGGCAACCGTTGGAAATCCAAATCTTCTTCTATCTGTGATACAGCCTTTTTCGTAGCACCAAGAAGTTCAGGCGCATGAATGGTCATTTCTTCTATAAAACGAGAGGAAGAGAAGACAAACACCCCTGAGTTCCAAAAATATTCACCAGATTCTAAATATTTTTGCGCTGTTTCTAAATCAGGCTTTTCAACAAATTCAGATACATTAAAAGCATCTAGTCCGCTAACCTTCTCACCCGATCTAATATAGCCAAAAGCCGTATCTGGGGATTTTGCAACAATACCAAAAGTCATAATAAAACCTTGAGCCGCAGCAATTTCTGCTTTCTCAACAGCTGCGAGAAAGACATCGGGCTTTTCGATAATATGATCAGACGGTAAAACCAAAATAATCGCATCAGGATCACTGGCATGGATATGTAACGCCGCAGCCACAATCGCAGCACTGGTATCTCTGGCAACAGGTTCTAATAAAATGGCCCTGCTTTCGATATTCGCATCTTTCAAAGATTGGGCGATCAAAAACCGATGATCATCACTACAAACAAATGTTGCTGGGGCGAATCCCTCTCCCGATACACGGTCTAAGGTGTCAATGATCATTGGTTGATCTGAATGAAGGGGTAGAAATTGTTTTGGGCGCAAACGACGCGAGGTGGGCCATAGGCGACTGCCTGCACCACCGGATAGAATCACTGGATATATTTTTTTCATTTCGCGCCTGCTCATTCTTTTAGAATTCTTTTAATGATTCGCGCCACACCATTTCCATCACAAAGCATCCTTGCTTTCTGTGACATCACAGCACGAGCATCCTCATCTTGTATAATGCTATGCAATTCTTGCACCAGTTTTTCTTTTGAAACGTCACTTCTTTTTCCAAGATGCTTAACGGCACCTTTTTTATCTAAAGTGCTAAGTAAATAGTTCTGATTATCAGCAATTTCAATGGTCAAAGAAGGCAACCCGAGAGCGCATCTTTCCCATGCGGCACCCCCACCCGCACCAAGAACCAAAAATGCACGCTGCATGATAGGCACCATGTCCGCCACCTGAATATGTATATCAATAGGGAAGTTTGCTTGCTTCTTTAAGTCATTCAATTGTTTCAATGTATCAGGTGCATGACCGATCACAATTTCTACAG
>CBFCZA010000356.1:0-3115 GCA_965602285.1 uncultured Curvivirga sp.
ATGCTCCTGATCCTCAGGAGTTTGGTGGTTTCGTGAATATTTCTTGTGATGTTTCTGATGCTGCCAGTGCTGAAGCTGCTATGTCCGAAGTAGAGAGCAAGCTTGGTTTATGTGCTATTGCAGTTAATTGTGCAGGTATTGCGCCAGCAATGAAAATTGTAGGCCGCGATGGACCTGTTGACTTAGCAGCATTTTCAAAGGTCATCCAAGTTAACCTTATTGGTAGCTTTAACATTCTACGCCTTGCTGCTGCGCAAATGCAAAAACGCGAACCTAATGAAGACGGTGAGCGTGGTATTGTTGTAAATACGGCCTCCGTCGCAGCATATGAAGGGCAAATTGGTCAAGCTGCTTACGCTGCTTCAAAAGGCGGTATTGTCGCGCTGACTCTCCCTGCTGCTCGGGAATTTGCTAAAACTGGTGTGCGTGTGAATGCTATTGCCCCAGGATTATTTGGAACGCCAATGCTGCTTGGAATGCCACAAGAAGTGCAAGATAGCCTTACCGCAACGTTACCTTTTCCATCACGTTTTGGTCGCCCTGATGAATATGCCAAGCTTGTTCTACATATGATTGATAATGCTATTATGAATGGTGAAGTGGTTCGTTTAGATAGCGCATTGCGTATGCAACCACGTTGATTTGTAAAACTTTGATTGATTTTGATAACCCGTCTTTTTTAGGAAACGCGGGTTATTTTTTGTCTGGACAGCTATTTAAGAACAATAATTAATAATTTTAGGCATAAATAAGATAAATTCATAAAATCAATACTTTAAAATTACACTAAAAAAATGGTATTATTTTATATAACATTTTTATATTGTTTTAATTTATTATAACACCATTATAGTGATGTATTCTAATAAAATGGAAGAGCATGTGATGTTTGATAGTTTAAAGCAGGAAGAGAAAACACCTTCATTGGATATTTATGAGCGTCTTCAGTTAGTAGCTTTTGAAGCCCCAAATGACTATGTTTTGTCTTCAACAAATTTATTGAGTAAGGCGCAGGCAATGATGGGAAAGGATCGAATTGCTTCTGTATCTTCTTTTGGGGCTGAATCTGCTGTTCTTTTGCACTTGATAAGTAGATTTGATAAGGATTTTCCAATTTTCTTTCTTGATACGGGAAAGCATTTTACCGAGACGCTAGAGTATGTTGAGTTATTAACAAATAGACTTCGCTTAACAAATGTTCAGTTTGTCTCGCCAAATATTCAAGAGATTCATAATTTAGATGTGGCAGGGAATCTTTGGTCAAAGGATCCTGATCAATGCTGTGCTATTCGGAAAGTAAATCCTCTTACTGAAATATTGGAAAATTTTGATGGTTGGATAACGGGACGAAAGCGTTTCCATGGCGGAGGGCGTTTTGACTTGCCTTTAATCGAACAGGGAAATGATAAAATAAAGATCAATCCATTGGTTGAATGGACTGCGGAAAATATTAAAGATCATTTTCAAAATTTTGGTTTACCCTCTCATCCATTAATTGAGGAGGGATATAGTTCTATCGGCTGCGAAACTTGCACAAAAAAGCCAGCACTCGGTTCGGATGTTCGTTCAGGAAGGTGGGCTGGTCAGGCAAAGTTTGAATGTGGTATTCATCGTGCGGCGTAAATTAAATTTCAAATATATAATTTAATCATTATGAAACTATGTTTGCAGTTGTTCTATGGGGTAATGCACACCATATTCAGATATCCCATAACCAAGAAGGATCGCTGAATTGGCTCGTAATACTGCTGCGTTTGATCGCCCTAAAAGCCGCAATTTAAAATATCTTCGACGTACCGCAGGTTTTTTGCGGCCTTATGTTGGACATGTGCTTGCCGCTGTTGCTGCCTTAATCGTGACAGGTCTTTCTGTTTTAGGATTGGGACAAGGATTAAAGGGGCTCATTGATGGCGGGTTCTCTAGTGGGGATACCGCGGCACTTGATAATGCGCTATACTTGTTGCTTGCTTTATCAATTATTATGGCTGTCGGAACCTTCACGCGCTTCTATTTCGTTTCTTGGTTGGGCGAACGGGTTGTCGCAGATTTGCGCCAAGCCGTATTCAGTCGAATTTTATCCTTACATACGGGATTTTTTGAGGTCACCAAAACAGGAGAAGTTTTATCGCGTCTGACGACAGATACAACGCTATTACAGTCGGTGATTGGGTCTTCAGTTTCTATAGCCTTACGAAATATGCTAAATCTTATTGGCGGCATTATTATGTTGTTCATCACCAATCCCGCCCTTACGGGAATGGTTTTAATGGTGGTTCCGATAGTCGTCGTGCCCATATTAATTTTTGGTCGACGGGTGAGGACTTTATCGCGTGCAAGCCAAGATCGGGTCGCTGATGTTGGCGCATTTGCAGAAGAAACGATCAATGCTATTTCCACGGTACAGGCCTTTACCCATGAGGACGTGGACCGCAAAAGATTTCTGACAGAAGTAACAAATGCATTTGATACGGCTGTTGTCCGTATCCGTACGCGTGCGGGATTAATGGCTGTTGTTATATTGCTTGTCTTTGGTGCTATTGGGGTTGTGTTATGGGTCGGCGGACGCCAAATGCTAGCGGGAGAAATCAGCGGAGGGGAGCTGGCCGCATTCATTTATTACGCAACTTTAGTCGCATTTTCCGTTGGGGTCATCAGTGAGGTCTATGGCGAATTGCAACGGGCTGCTGGTGCAACAGAACGTTTGATTGAACTGCTAGAGGCTGAACCTGAAATTAAAACCCCCAATCAGCCACAGGCTTTACCGAAGCAAAGTCAGGGGCGGGTTAGTTTTGAAAATGTGACGTTTCATTATCCTTCGCGACCTGATCATGCAGCCCTTATTGACTTTGATCTTGAGGTTGGGGCTGGTGAAACTGTTGCGCTTGTTGGCCCGTCTGGGGCTGGTAAATCTACTGTTTTTCAATTGTTATTACGCTTTTACGACCCATTGAGCGGCGTCATTAAACTTGATGATATTGACCTAAAGAATGCCGATCCTAGGGATGTAAGAGAACGTTTTGCATTGGTACCCCAAGATCCTGTGTTGTTCGGAAATAGTGGTTGGGAAAATATTCGTTATGGACGCCCCGATGCAACAAATAGTGAAGTCCGCGCC
>CBFCZA010000357.1:0-3111 GCA_965602285.1 uncultured Curvivirga sp.
CGATCATCTTATCGCTTCTATACAAATTACCGCCTGATAAATGTAAATTCATCATGGTTGATCCAAAAATGCTGGAACTGTCCGTTTATGATGATATCCCACAATTACTTTCCCCTGTTGTAACGGATCCTAAAAAGGCTGTTGTTGCCTTGAAATGGGCCGTTCGAGAGATGGAAAATCGCTATCGCAATATGTCTAAACTGTCCGTTCGAAATATTGATGGTTATAACAAACGCGTGGTAGAGGCTGCTAAAAAAGGCGAAGAAATCTTACGTCGTGTGCAAACAGGTTTTGATAAAGAAACTGGGGCCGCCATTTACGAAGAAGAACCATTGGATTTAACCCCAATGCCTTACATCGTTATCATCGTCGATGAGATGGCCGATTTAATGTTGGTTGCTGGTAAAGAAATCGAAGCATCCATCCAACGCCTTGCCCAAATGGCACGTGCGGCGGGTATTCATCTGATCATGGCGACACAACGGCCATCTGTGGATGTAATCACAGGTACAATTAAAGCAAACTTCCCGACCCGTATCAGTTTCATGGTGACCTCCAAAATTGACAGTCGTACCATCCTTGGCGAACAAGGTGCGGAACAATTGCTTGGCAAAGGCGATATGTTACATATGGCTGGTGGTGGCCGTATCAAACGTGTCCATGGCCCATTTGTGGATGATAGCGAAGTTGAAAATGTATGTAACTATCTGAAATCTCAAGGCCAACCAGAATATGTACAAAGTGTTACGGACGAAGCAGATACTAGTGGTGGGTTTGACACTGATGTAAGCGGTTCCACGACAGGTGCAGGTAGTAAATCCGATGCGGACGTCTTATATGATAATGCAGTGGCTCTTGTAGCACGCGAAGGAAAAGCGTCTACCAGCTTCATCCAACGTCATTTACAAATTGGCTATAACCGTGCAGCAAGAATTATCGAACAAATGGAAAAAGAAGGCGTAGTTTCCAGCGCCAACCATGTGGGCAAACGTGAAGTATTGGTCAAAGACCATAGCGGAGATGACTATTAATGATATCCTTCTTATCTAAAGGAAAAATTTCCGCCTTGGTAATGGGCAGTTTATTGGCTTTTAGCGGTTCTTTTAGCGCCAACGCAGGCTTAACAACTCCTGATATGAATGACCCTGTCGTTGTTGAATCTCTGGAAAAAGCTGAAGGTTATTTAAAAAACCTAACCACTGTTAGTAGTCGTTTTATTCAAGCAAATGCCGATGGGTCCTATTTTGAGGGTGACATGTATATGCATCGCCCCGGTCGTATGCGATTTGAGTATGATGAACCCATTCCTTTCTTGCTGGTTGCCGATGGAACATTTTTTATCCATGTGGATAAGCAGTTAGAGCAAACAATGCATATCCCTCTTGGAAGTACCCCTGCTAATTTTCTGCTTGATGAAAATCTATCTCTACAAAATGGATTAACTTTATCAGGCTTTGAAAAAACCAATGGGCTTCTTCGTTTTGAACTTTATCAAACCGAAGAACCAGACCTAGGCAGTATGCTTTTAACCTTCACAGACAAACCACTTGTACTAAAGCAATGGACGGTTAAAGATGCCCAACAAAATGAAACGACTGTGACCTTAGTCAACCCAACAATGGGTCAAGAACTCGACCCAGAATTATTCAAATTCATTGATCCATGGTCTATCAAGAAAATAGAAAAATAGTATCAGGCTTTATCTAAAGGGCGCAGTAGCAGCCCTCTAATGCCACGTTCTTTTCGACCTTCCACACCAATTTTCATCGTTTTAGTGCGCTGACCTACAGCACGACTGTTAAACAGTCGATCCCAAACGGTTAACATGGTTCCATAATGTGAATCTGTGTCTTCGCGCACTGCATGATGATGCTGCCAGTGCCAATCTGGTGTCACAATCACATAGGATAATAACTTCGAAAGGCCCGCAGGTAAATTTACATTTGAATGCTGGAAGATGGCACATATCAACACAACAGTTTCAAAGATAAGCACAGAATATAAGGGAATATCTAACAAAAAGATGAAGCCTCCCCGAACAAGAGCGGATAAGATAACTTCCCCAAAATGAAACCGGGTAGCGGAAGTCACATCTAAAAATTCATCTAGATGGTGAACTTCATGAAAACGCCAAAGGAATGGAATACGGTGATTAACCCGATGCCACCAATAGATAAAGAAATCTAGCAATAAAATATCAGCAACCAAGCTCCATCCATTTGCCCAAAATTCTGGCATAAAATGGGGGCGCCAATCTAATCCATTATAGGTGGCCCATACGGAAATCGGCACCACAATAAGGGGGGAAATAAAAATATTAATGGCAAATAGCCCAACATTCCGGCCCCATCGTGCCCATTTATCACTGCCGTGAAAGGGCGAAACCGCATAAGGCAGGAAATTTTCCAACAATAAGAAGATTAAAATCCATCCAGTTACGATATAAATTTTAAATTGAAGGAGTGTATTTAACATGCGCGATTCTTTTCTTTTCTATTTTAGAACGTTATTTTTCATGAATAATGCATAAGTTCGAATGTGACATGACTTGCGGCAAACAATCAAGGCGCATATGATGCATAAAGTGATCACATTATTGCGAGATCCGCATTAAGTGAAATTATAATTTTTTGTAATAGGTGTTTTATGTTCAATCCTGCTTCAACCTCTTTGCCCTTAATTGGCGTTACTGGTGATACAGTCCAAGGTGGTGAGTCTATTTTTTATAAAGTGGGCGATAAATATATCTTAAGTGTGGTTGAAGCCGCAGGTTGCCTTGCAGTCATGATTCCACCTATCGCTGATAAACTTGCAATGGACGCCCTGCTTGATCGTTTAGACGGTGTGTTATTTACAGGCAGCCCAGCCAATATTGAACCCCATCACTATGGTGCAGCTTCTCAACAAGAAGAATCTCAACTTGATCGGGGGCGTGATGCCACCAACTTGCCTTTATTAAAAAAGGTTATACAACGCCATATGCCCTTATTTTGCATCTGTCGTGGGCATCAAGAATTAAACGTCGTACATGGTGGAACCATGCATCAATATGTCCATGAAATTGATGAAAATCAGGACCATCGGGCAAATGGCGAACTTCCATTTGATGAT
>CBFCZA010000358.1:0-3107 GCA_965602285.1 uncultured Curvivirga sp.
AACGGGGGAGGTTTCAGCATGAGTGATACAAAAACAAAAGATGGAAAAACCAAAAAAGTGATTACAGCACGCCCCCCTCTTCCTGGTTGGATGGACTTTGGCGTTTTGCCTGTTGTGAACATCGCCTTTGCCCTATTTGTTTCGGGCCTTATCATTTGGGCTATTGGTATCAATCCTTTTGAAGCTTTTGAATGGCTCGTCATTGGATCGTTAGGGTCCTCCGAAGCCATTGGCTATACTTTATACTATACGACCAACTTCATTTTTACAGGACTTGCCGTTGCTATTGCCTTTCATGCTAACCTTTTTAACATTGGCGGTGAAGGACAAGCTTATATAGGGGGCTTAGGTGTTGGCCTTTTGATTTTAGGGTTAGATCAAAACATTCCTTTCCTTGTGATTTTGCCACTTGGCATTATTGCAAGTGCCCTTTTTGGGGCCGCTTGGGCTGCTATTCCTGCATATTTACAAGCTTATAGAGGCAGCCATATTGTTATAACAACGATCATGTTCAATTTCATTGCCGCATCTGTGATGAATTACCTTCTTATCGACATCATGCGCAAACCCGGACAGATGGCGTCAGAATCAAGAAGCTTCACTGAAAATGGTCAAATGCCATTCATGCATGAAATTTTTGAAACATTCGGCATCACCATAACAAATACGCCCTTAAACATTACATTTTTTTGGTCTTTAGTTTGTTGTGTCCTTTTTTGGTTCTTTGTATGGCGAACACGTTGGGGGTATGAACTTAGAACTGTTGGATCAAACGAACCAGCCGCCGTTTATGCAGGTGTGAAACCTAAAAAAATCATTATGATGACGATGCTTATCTCTGGGGGGTTAGCTGGCTTTGTTGGATTAAATGAAATTATGGGTGTTCACCATAAGATCTTGCTTAACTTTGTTGCTGGCTATGGTTTCACGGGCATCGCCGTTTCCTTAATGGGACGAAACCATCCAATTGGTATTATTTTAGCCAGCCTTCTATTTGGTATCTTATATCAAGGAGGTGCAGAGCTTGCCTTTGAGTTCTCTGAATTCTCACGGGAAATGATATTGGTGGTGCAAGGCTTAATCATCTTAACCTGTGGCGCATTAGAACGTATGAGCCGCCCAATGATCACTAATATTTATTACGCCATCACCTTAAGGCGACAACCAGGAAGGGAGGTTTAAATCATGGATCAAAACTTCCTTATTTTCCTCTCCATCCTTGATGGAACATTACGGGTTTCAACCCCCCTTATTCTTTGTGCCATGGCGGGATTATTCTCTGAACGATCTGGTATTGTTGATATATCTTTAGAAGGTAAGCTTTTAGCGTCTGCCTTTGCAGCTGCTGGGGTTGCTTATGCAACAGGAAGCCCATGGGCAGGTTTAATTGCCGCCATGCTTACTTCTATGGCCTTCTCCATGTTACATGGCTTTGCTTGTGTAACCCACAATGGAAACCAAGTGGTTAGCGGAGTCGCCATAAATATTTTGGCTTCGGGTTTGACTGTTGTCTTGGGTATAGCTTTCTTCCATCAAGGGGGACAAACCCCCACCCTAGCTAAGCCTGCGCGATTTACACCCATAGAATTCCCATTTGCAGAAAGCTTAGAAACATTCCCTGTCATCGGTCAGTTTTATGCGCAGGTCATAAGTGGGCATAACATTCTTGTTTATATTGCATTTTTAATGGTGCCGCTTGTTGGTTGGGTTGTATTTAAAACACGATTTGGCCTTCGCCTTCGTGCGGTTGGTGAAAACCCAAAGGCCGTCGATACAGCAGGTATAAATGTACGTGCCATGCGCTATAAAGCATTACTTGTAAATGGTGCATTATGTGGCATGGCAGGCGCTTACCTTTCAACAGGGCAAAATGCTTCTTTCGTTAGGGAAATGTCTGCTGGGCAAGGTTATATTGCGCTTGCAGCCTTAATTTTTGGTAAGTGGCGGCCAAAATCTGCGATGCTTGCTTGCCTCATGTTCGGTCTATTAGATGCGATCGCTATTCGTCTACAAGGCGTTGAAGTTCCTGGTATTGGTGAATTACCAGTCACCCTTATCCAAGCATTACCATATGTGTTAACAGTCGTTTTACTGGCAGGTTTCATTGGCAAAGCTATTCCACCAAAATCAATTGGTATTCCCTATGTGAAGGAACGTTAAGTCATGTCTGGCGATGATCTAGAAAAAGCGGCTATATCTGCTATGAAAAAGGCTTACGCCCCCTACTCTAACTTTCACGTAGGCGCGGCTATACTTGCAGAAAATGGAAAAATATATGCAGGATGCAATGTGGAAAATGCAGCCTATCCACAAGGGAACTGTGCAGAAGCAAGTGCTATTTCAGCTATGGTCATGGATGGTCAAACCACTATTCGTGAAGTGGCTGTCATCGGTAAGGGAGACGCCTTAGTTACGCCGTGCGGTGGATGTCGCCAGCGTATTCGTGAGTTTGGAAAATCAGATACGCCCATTCATGTTTATGGAGAAGAAGGATTACGTAAAAGCTATACCTTAGATGAACTTCTGCCGGACTCTTTTGGCCCAGAAAACCTGAAATAATACCGTAACTATGGAAAATAATGATGAGTAGTGCAGCAAAATACATCAACGGCCTATTACCAACCTTTCAGCCAGAAGTAGCCATAATCCTTGGTTCCGGCCTTGGTGATTTTGCTAATTTAGTTGAAGAGGCAACGCAGGTTCCCTATCAGCAACTTGAAGGTTTTCCTCCAGCCGGTGTCGCCGGGCATGCAGGACAGTTGATTTGTGGCACAATAGGCAAAACAAAAGTTGTCGTCGCCCAAGGACGCGCACATTATTATGAACATGGCGATGCAAGTGTCATGTCGCCTGTTATTTCTTGTTTTAAGGAACTAGGATGTCACACCTTAATCGTAACAAATGCGGCAGGTGGGCTGGAAGTTGAACATGGCCCGGGTTCCATCATGTTAATCAATGACCATATAAACTTTGCGGCGACTTCTCCTCTCTTTGGGCGCGAAGGAAACGACCGCTTTGTTGGTCTTGTTGATGCCTATAATCCAGAAATTTGTGACCGCCTTAAATCCATTGCAAAATCACAAAATATCCCAATGCATGAAGGTGTA
>CBFCZA010000359.1:0-3097 GCA_965602285.1 uncultured Curvivirga sp.
CACCATAGAAATCCATATGTTCAGGATCGATGTTTGTTACAATTGCGATGGTAGAGGGTAGTTTGATAAAGGTACCATCACTTTCATCTGCTTCAACAACCATCCAATCACCTTTGCCTAATCTTGCATTAGTGCCATAGGCGTTAATAATGCCGCCATTGATAACAGTAGGATCTTGTCCTGCGGTATCTAATACTTGTGAAACAAGGGAGGTCGTCGTGGTTTTACCGTGGGTCCCACCAACGGCCACAGACCATTTTAAACGCATGAGCTCTGCAAGCATTTCGGCACGTCGGACCACTGGGATCATTTGGGCACGTGCTGCATTCATTTCGGAGTTATCAGCTTTGATAGCTGTGGAAACGACAACGACAGCAGCTCCTTCTACATTTTCTGCTTCATGACCCACATAAACTTTAATACCCAGACCGCGCAAACGGGCCACGTTGGCATTGTCACTCATGTCAGAGCCAGACACCGTATATCCCAATGTGTGAAGAACTTCTGCAATTCCTGACATGCCGATACCGCCAATGCCTACAAAGTGAATGCGTCCAATAGTAAGTGGGATCTGCATCATTCTTGAAGTTCCTTTACTTTTTTAACAGGGCGATTTTCTCGTCCGTTCTTATCTGTTTCTTCAGTTTTGCCAGTTACCAGTTCCATGACAAGATCAGCAAGGCGTGCACCGGCTTCTGGTTGACCTATTTTTTTGGCTGCTATTGCTGCATGGGTTAACATGACAGGATTGCTGATTAGGCTTTGTAAGCGTTCAGCTAAAATTTCTGCTGTAAAGTCTTGTTGTGGTATCATCCATGCACCACCTGCATCGCAAATGCGGGCACTATTTGCGGTTTGATGATCATCAATCGCATGCATATATGGAACCAAAATAGAAGGCCGACCAGCTGTTGCAAGTTCTGCTATGGTAGATGCACCTGAACGACAAATAACAAGATGTGCTTTTTCTAGCTGTGCGGGCATATCTGAAATGAAGGCAGCAATTTCTGGATTCATGCCGATGGATGCATATTTGTTATGTACATCATCTTGCTGTTCTTTTCGCACCTGTTGAGTGATGGATAATTTATCACGAAGGTCTTTTGGCAATAAGCCCATTGCTGCAGGCACCACATCCCCAAAGATTGCAGCCCCTTGACTACCACCAACAATAAGAATGTTAATTTTACTATCAGTAATTGGCGTGTAGGGCTTATGGTTTAAGGCAGCCATTTCCGGGCGCACAGGATTTCCGGTCCAGATGGCTTTTGAATGTTCCGCCTCTTTCATCATTGATGTAGCTTCAAATGAGGCCGCAATCTTATTGACAAAGGGGGCTAGCATTCTATTTGCCCGGCCAAGAACAGCATTTTGTTCATGGATAACTGTTTTAAGTTTAAGGCGAGTTGCAGCCAACATAGTAGGCACGGAAGGGTACCCACCAAAACCTACGACTACATCTGGGTTTAAACGTTTAAGAATTTTTCGTGCTTGGATATACCCTTTTACAAGTTTGAATACAGCTTTGATTTTACCGAGCTTACTGCGGCCTGAGACAGCGCCTGCGCTGATTGTATGTGTTTCAAGCGCACCAAGTGTACCTTTATAGGCATCCCCGCGACGATCTGTAATAAGGGCTAGTTTATAGCCTTCTGCTTGCAAGCGTTCGGATAGGGCTTGTGCAGGAAAAACATGCCCACCCGTGCCCCCGGTCGCAAGGACAACTAACTTTTCTTTTTTTAAATTAGTTGCAGACATGTTAGAAATTCCCCCCACTATAACTAGTGCTATTAAAATTTCCCGGGCGATTTCTGGTGAGAGCTAAAACCATACCCATACCCAGTGCCATCGCAATTAACGATGATCCACCATAAGAGATGAATGGAAGGGTCATGCCTTTGGTTGGAATCAACGAAAGAGAACTGCCCATGTTAACCATTGCTTGTAATCCAAATTGTAACAAAAGGCCGCTGACGGCCAATATCACAAACATATTGTTTCGAGAGAATACAAGGCTTAGTCCCCGTAAAACGACAAAGCCATAAAGGCAAAGAATAACTAAACATGCGATAAGGCCGTACTCCTCGCCGGCGACAGCAAGGATGAAATCTGCATGTCCATCAGGAAGAACATTTTTAACTTCGCCATTTCCGGGGCCAACCCCTAATATTCCACCGCTTGTGAAAGCTTCCATCGCGCGGTCAATTTGGTATGTGTCGCCTGTCGCAGGATCAAGAAAACGATCAACACGGCTTTGTATATGGTCAAATAGGAAATAGGCAGATGTTGCCCCAACAACTAAAAAGACTAATAACCCAATAATTATGATTGCAGGTAATCCCGCAAGAAAGAATTGGGCCCCCCAAATTAATGATATAATTACAGTTTGGCCAAAGTCTGGCTGTAACATTAATAACCCAACACATAGGGTATAAAGGCCTGTTGCCATCGCAAAGCCTGGAACATTTTCTCCCATACGCTGCCCATTAAACATTGTTGCTGCTACGACGGCGAAGGCTGGCTTTAGAAACTCGCTGGGTTGCAAATTAATGCCGCCAAGTCGGATCCAGCGTGTCGCCCCTTTAATTTCAGCCCCAAAAAGAATTGTGGCAATCATCATGATGAGAGAAAATATTAAAAGAGCTGCGGCTAAACGTTTAACATTTTTCAAATCCAATAAAGATACGGTAATCATGATGGCAATGGCTGGTATGATTAAAATGGCCTGTTTACGAATGAAAAACATACTGTCCGCACCAATGCGTTCTGCAACACTTGGACTGGCAGAGGCGGTTAGTATAAGACCAATTATGGCAAGGGCGATAAAGCAACCTAATGTTAAACGGTCAACTTCCCACCACCATCTTCCTAAAACAGAAGTATCATTACGAGCAATATTCATTAGGCGGCCTCCTCGATGAATATTTTCTTACTGTCTGCCGGTAGGTTCTTCATCATTTCACAGAATGCATCACCGCGTTTTTCAAAGTTTGGATATTGATCAAAAGACGCACAAGCAGGGCTTAGTAAAATGACAGCCCCTTTTTCTTTTTCAGATTTTGCCCTAATCTCTTTAATAATCGGCTGGAATAATTTT